>CAIJYT010000210.1 GCA_903824935.1 uncultured Bacteroidales bacterium
AGGGAACGTGCCTGGGATTTCGTCATTCTGCAGGAGAAAAGCCAGAAACCGGCAATCCCAGTGCTGCGTGACAGTTGCATGTACCCCGGCGCCCAAATCCTGCATGATTCAGTCAAATCCGGTAATGCCTGCACCAGGATTCTTTTTTATCTCACCTGGGGGAGGAGGTTCGGGGGGCAGCAATGTTTTGTTCCCAATTACTGCAGTCCGAATTATACTGATTATTACCAGATGCAGGATTCGGTGACTGCGGCATATCACGGAATTGCCTTCATGCTGAACGACAGGATAGCCCCGGCAGGTGAAGCCTGGAGGCTGGTTCTTTCAACAACAGGGATGGTGCTGCATATGGCCGACGATTCCCATCCGAATCTGAACGGTAGTTACCTTACTGCCTGTGTTTTCTATTCCTGTATTTTCCATAAGAGATCCCGGGGGAACAGTTTCACTGCCGGCCTGCTTGCCGATACTGCTTTGTTGCTTCAGCAAGCTGCAGATTCGGTGGTATTCACAAACCCTTCCCATTGGAATTTGTGGACCGATGAACCTTTAGCCTCATTCAACACCTCGGTTGATGCTGATACCCTTTACACAAGTAATGTGAGCGCCAATGCCGTTTTCTGGAAATGGAATTTTGGGGATGGTCAGACTTCATCGGCATTTGAACCGGTGCATGTTTATTCTGCCCCCGGAAATTATACGGTAAGCCTGAAAGCATGCGACAGCTGCCGTTGTGATTCATCATCAGGGAGCGTCGAAATTTTGCCTCTTTCGGTAATAAAAAAGGATGAGAATCAGATTCGGTTTTACGGCCCGGATCAAAATGGATTATACACCCTGAGCGGGTTTGGGGAGGATGGGGATCTGTATGTTTTCAACCTCAACGGTGAATTGATCCGGCATACCCGGGTAAGCGGAAAAACTGTAAAAACTAGTATGCCCCTCCAGGGCCTGTTTATCTGGGAGCTTAAAGACAAATCAGGCCAAACTGTTAAAACAGGGAAGGTGTTTTCGTTATTGAATCACTGAAAAGACTTTCATTTTTATCAGGAATAATCCGGGCAGCAATATGCGGATTATCATGATCAGTCACAGGAGACAACCCTGAAACCGATATTAAAATGCCGGTAATCGGGGAAGTATTTATACCTGAATGCCGACCTGCAGAGCTGGGCATAGTTACGCCAGCCGCCTCCCCGGAATACCCTGAATGTGCCTTCCTCTGCGCCCTGTGGATTGGTCCGGGCCGTTTGAGGATAATCCCCATACCTGTCGTTACACCACTCCCATAAGTTGCCATGCATATCATATAATCCCCAGGCATTGGGAGCAAAACTGCCTACCGGGACCGTCCTGGCCCTGAATTCACCTTTAGGACTGTCGTTATATGGGAAATTGCCATTGTAATTAGCCTGGGCCGTAGTTAGGTTTTCGCCGGTATTGAAAGGAGTAGTGGTCCCTGCACGGCATGCATATTCCCATTCCGCTTCCGTTGGAAGGCGGCATCCGACCCATCCGGCAAAAGCCGTTGCATCATCCCAGCTGACGTTGATCACAGGTTGTTTTTTCCTTCCCCACCCTTCATCTTTTGGTTTTTCTCTTTGCGTTGCTTCACAGAACATGTCGTATTGTTCAAATGTAATTTCATACCGGCTCATCTTAAAGGCGCTCAGTGTTACCGGGTGAGGGATTTCATCGGCTTTTCTGAAAGGTTCTGTTTCGGGGCTTCCCATGATGAATGAACCGGCAGGGATATTTACCCATTCAATCAGGGGTTTCGGATCGGAAGCCGCAATGGGACTTTCTTCAGCCTTGATCAAAGGTTCCTTTGAAACATCGTCACCGAATAATCTTTTTAAATTTTCTTTAGAACTTTTCATGGCAGTACTTTTTCATTGAATAGTAATAAAAAAGAAAACATAGGCTTTGTAAAGATAATGGATTTTTAATGTAAAATCCAGTGAGACTGCTTTATTACCCTCAAATTATTTGTAGTACGGATTATTTTGATGCAGGTTGAATAATTACAGCTAAATGCACTTAATTTTGTATTTAACTAAAATTACGTTCTATGAAAACAAAAAACTTGTTAATCCTGGGTTTGATCCTTGTTATCACTGCTGCCGGATGCAAAAAGAAAACTCCAGACCCTGGTCCAACCTATTATTATGCCAATGCCCAGGTCAGCGGGGTGAATAAGGCTTTCAAAACCACCTCTTCATTTTCAAAATTTTGCATTATGACAGGTGTTTGCAATACCTTCTACGCCGACCCCGAGATTCAGCACTTTAATGTATTGTCGCTGGGATTTCCATTAACGGTAAAAGCAGGTTTGACTTATACCAACGATTCTTCTTATACCCAGATCATGTATATTGACGGGAATGGCAAGTATTATTACTCCTCTTCAGGCGACAGCCTCAGCATCAATGTTACAAAATGGGAAGGACATGGAGGTACAGGAGCCGGGACTTTTTCAGGAAAACTCAGGTTACAGGGTTCCAATGACTCGATCTATATCAAAAACGGAACGTTCTCCTCGCCGATATGGTTTGTTGTAGGTAAGTAATGATCTCCATCAGGTTATTCAGGGAGTGTAAACCGGAAGGTACTTCCTTTTCCCGGTTCGCTTTCAGCCCAGATCTTACCTCCGTGTTTTTCAACAAACTCTTTGCATAAGATCAATCCAAGCCCGCTGCCTTTTTCATTTGCAGTTCCCCTGGTGGTAAAGCTTGTTTCAATGCGAAAGAGGTTGGCGATGTTTTCATTGCTCATACCAATGCCAGTATCGGAAATTGTTATCAGCACCGACGCTTCAACTGCATTTGCTCCAACCTTGCATTGGCCGTTTTTATTGTTGAATTTTATTGCATTTGTGACCAGATTCCTGAGAATGAAACTGAGCATGTTTTCATCGGCTGAGACAATCAGGTTTTTTGGTATGCCATTGATCAATTGTATATTCTTGTGACCGGCAAGATCCTGTAAACTTTCAAATGTAGTTCTGACAATTCGTTCCAACAGAACAGGGACAGGCGTGAAAGGAATATTGTCCTGCTGGGTCCTGGCCCATTCCAGTAAATTCTCCAGAAGGGTATAAGCCTGCTGTACGGAGGAATTTATAAGGCTTGCCTAATGGCCAATGGAAGGGTTGTCAAGATCCTTATATCCCTCCTTGAGCAATTGACTGAAGCCCAGGATAGAATTAAACGGACTTTTCAGGTCATGGGCTATGATTGAAAAGAACTTATCCTTTGTGGCATTAAGCTGCCTCAGCCGGTGTTCACTTTCACGCAGGTCGTTTTCAGACTTCTTTCGGGCTGTGATATCTTTATTTGTTTCCAGGATCGCGTACGGCTGGTTTTTAGAATCGTTTTGAAGCTGCCAACGGCTTGAAACAATCAGCGCTGAACCGTTTTTGGTAGTTTGTGAAAGCTCTCCTTCCCAATATCCATTCTGAAAAAGTTCACGTTTAACATCGTCAAAGGGAAAGGGGAAAACGGTTTGCATTAATGTATAAGAAACTTGTCCCATAGCTTCTTCACTTGTCCAGCCATACCTTTCAATCGCCCCACTGTTCCAGAAAGTGATCTTTGAATTCATATCCATTACAATAATACTGTCATGGACCAGATCCAGCAGATCTGCCTGCCTTTTTACTGATTCTTCAGCCCTTTTACGTTCAGTGATATCGGTGAATGAGGTTATGATCTTCCGGCTGCTTTCGATCAGTGAAACTGACATCAGTGCATACCTGATCTCCCCGTTTTTTTTATAAAACGAAAATTCATATTTGTCAGGGGCGCTTTTTGGATCAGTCATCCTTTGCCGGTTATACTCTTTCAAACGATCGAGGTCTTCAGGGGGGATTTGAGTCGTCCAGCTCAATCCTATCACATCTTCACTGGAGTAACCGCTCAGCTGGCAATATGCTTCATTTACCATGGAGATAGTTGTATCCGCCTCCATTATTGCAATTGCCGCAGAGTTATTATCGAAG
>CAIJYT010000211.1 GCA_903824935.1 uncultured Bacteroidales bacterium
ATGCTCTGCACCATCTTGAAAAAGAGATCCAGAAACTCCGTGCCGGCAAAGCCAGTCCTCAAATGCTCGAAGGTGTCAAAATTGATTATTACGGGGTGATTACCTCCATCGATCAAACAGCAAACATCAGTTCCCCTGATGCCAGGCAGCTCATCGTCCAACCCTGGGATAAAAGTGTGCTGAGCCTCATCGAGAAAGCAATTCTGGCTGCGAACCTTGGGTTCAACCCTAAAAATGAAGGAGAAATTCTGAGAATACAGGTTCCTCCTCTTACCGAGGAACGCCGCCGCGACCTGGTGAAAAAAGCCAGGAATGAAGCCGAAAATGCGAAGATCAGCATACGTAATATTCGTCGAAACGCTAATGAAACAGCCAAGAAACTGAAAAAGGACGGGGTGCCCGAAGATGAAGTTGAAAAAGCTGAGGCCGATATCCAGAAGGTAACAGATGATTTCATTGATAAAGTCGACAAGATTCTTGAAGTCAAGGAAAAAGATATAATGACTGTATAAAGTTTTCTTATCCTCCCATGCCCGGGGTGGTAATCTGCCTATTTTTAAGTTTCCAAATCTGCCGCTAATGAGTGAAATTGTTGTGAACCAGGATCTCATTACTTATTGTGGTTTGTACTGCGGTGCCTGCAGTAAATTTATTAAAGGAAAGTGCCAGGGATGTCACACAACCACCAGGGCAAGCTGGTGCAGGGTCAGGTTCTGTAATATAGAGCACAAGTACAACAGCTGCGCCGATTGTGCAGAGTTTAAAGACCCTGTGGATTGCAGGAAATTCAACAACTTTTTTTCAAAGTTTTATTCAGTGGTCTACCGGTCGGACCGTGCAGCTGGTATCAGGAAAATAAGAACCGACGGTTACCGTGCATTTGCAGCGTACATGGCTGCGCGAAACCTGCATGCAATAAAACGAAAATAAAGCTTAACCGTGCTTGCTTATCCTTTGCAGGCGTTCAGGGTCATTCAGTAATATTTTCTTTCCTTCGACCGTAATAACACCTTCGTTGTGGAATTTACGAAGTGTATGTATCACATTTTCTTTCGAGCAGCCTGCAAATTCAGCAAATTCCTGGCGTGACAGGGAAAGCACAAACTCATTGCTCAAATAAATGTTTTGCGAAAGGAAGATCAGGATATCGGCAATCCTTCCGTTGACCTGTTTATGCGCCAGGCTTATGAAATTAAAAATGGAACTGCGGAAGACATCCGTAATGAACTGAAGCATTTTGAACAGGTACAAGGTATTCCCCAGGGCGATCCTGGTAAGCATGGCCACATCGATCGTACAGCCTTCACAGTCCTCGATGGCACATACCGAGAACAGGTTGAACTCGGCGTTGACCAAGTTGGCCCCTCCGATGAGAGCGGGAGCTTTATTGATGGAAAGTATGAGGTTTTTCCCGTTATCATCCTCATAATTAAATTTTATGATCCCTTTTCTTAAAAAAAGGAAATGGGTTGATTTGGCCCCCTGCTTTAATATCACTTCACCTTTCTTATACCTCAGCTGCACAGATTTTGACTGGAGCTTTTCAAATTCCTCCTTCTGTATATACTGGCAGCTGATCGTCTTGAATAGGCAAGAGTCACATTCGAAAAATCTCTGGTGATTGGGCAGGCTCATACGGTATTTTGAACAAAAATACTTGAATTACATATAACGAAAGGTGAAATAATGCATTTTTTAATGTATAACACAGCAGGTTAAAGACCATTTTCTTTCAGCCGTTTGTAAAATATTGGCTTTCAGTATCCCCGTATTTTTGCAATGAAATTAATTGTGGGAAAATCATCCTGCTGATATAAAAACTTTATACATGGACATACAAAGCATTTGCGTGATCGGGGGCTTCGGAAAAACAGGTGAAGCCGAGAAAGTGGAACGGTTTGAACTTAAAATGGGCGACATCATCAGCATCGTGGGGCCCACGGGATGCGGCAAGACCACCCTGATCAATGATATTGAACTGTTTGCCAACCAAAACACTCCTTCAGGCCGCACCGTCCTGATCAACGGAGAAACCATGCCCGAAGATTTCAGCTTCGACCCCAAGGAACACCCTATCGCCCTCATCTCACAGCATACTAATTTTCTCTCTGATCTCCCAGTGGGAGAATTTCTGAAAATTCATGCAAAAGTCAGGGGAGCTTCAGATCCTGAAAGACTCATCAGCGAAACCCTTGAGTTTGCGAACCAGCTTACCGGTGAGGCCATCATCATTTCAACCGGGATGACTGAACTTTCTGGAGGGCAGACCCGTTCGCTGCTGATCGCCGATGCCGTGATCATAGGGAATTCGCCCATCATCCTGCTCGATGAGATCGAAAATGCAGGGATAAACCGTACAAAAGCTCTTGAACTGCTGAAACAGTACAGGAAGATCTTCGTGTTCGTGACCCACGATCCTCATATTGCGCTTTTATCGGATTTCAGGATCATTATGAAAAACGGATCAATGGAAAAGCTTATCTGCACAAATCCCGAAGAAATGAAAGTCGCCGGGGAGCTTGGCAAAATTGATAACCTCATGCTGAACTTCCGCACCTTCATCCGTAACGGGCAGGAGATATCAGGAAGCATGATGAAAGAACAGTTGAACATTCTTACCCTAACCAATTAACTATGAGACTTATAATATTTGCCGGCCCCCCTACCTGCGGGAAGACCACCGTGATAAGGCAGGTCATCAGAAGGATGATCAGGAAAAATCATAAACCCGCCTACCTTAAAATCGACGTTTTGTTTGCTGACGAGGATAAAATAATTCGTGAAGAATTCAATATCCCTTCAAGGAAGCTGTATTCGGGTGAGCTATGCCCCGATCACTGCAATGTTGTAGTGCTAGATGAAGCAGTAGAGTGGGCGCAAAAAGAAGGCGCTGATTTCCTTTTCGTTGAAACAGCCGGTTTGTGCCTCCGCTGTTCACCCTATGTTGAGAATTCACTGGGTGTGGTGGTACTCGAAGCCACCAGCGGGATGAACCTGCCTTATAAGATAGGCCCTATGCTCACCCTTGCCGATATTGCAGTCATAACCAAGATAGACCTTATCTCCCAGGCCGAACGTGAAGTCTTCAGGTACAGGGTGCTTGAAGCTGCAAAGGAAATCAGGGTGGTTGAAAGCAACGCTTTGTACGGCATCGGCATCGATCCTATTGTGAAGCATATAGAAACGACGAATGAACTTGAGTTCCCCATGTTCCTCAGGGGAAATCCCCCAGTCGGCACCTGCACAATCTGTGTCGGTAAAAAGGAGATAGGGGCAAAGAATCATTTCGGAGTACTGCGGACGATGGAGCACGATTTATTTTACATAGGTGAATGATGCGCAGTCACATGCAATAACACCGGTCAGAAAAGCAATGACAAAACCCATCATATATCTTGATAATGCGGCGACAACCTGCATTGACCCTGCGGTGGCCGAAACTATGCTGATCGCAGGCCGTGATGTCTACGGCAATGCCTCAAGCCTGCATTCACTTGGTACTGCGGCGCATGAGATGCTTGAACAGGCCAGGGTGGAACTTGCAGGCCAGATAGGTGCGAAACCCGAAGAGATCTTTTTCACGGCAAGCGGAACTGAAGCTAACAACCTGGCCCTGAAAGGTATTGCCTTTGCAAATGCCCACAGGGGGAAGCATATTATAGTATCTTCAATAGAACACGACTGCATCCTCAGGGCTGCAGGCTGGCTTGAGACTCAGGGATTTTCGGTCACTTATCTCGCTGTCGACGGGCAGGGTTTCATCGACCTCCAGGCCCTTGAAAAAGCAATCACAAGCCAGACCATTCTTGTTTCGGTTATGCATGCCAACAATGAGATCGGCACTATTGAACCCGTGGGGGAGATAGGAAGGCTTTGCAGCGAACGTGATGTTTACTTCCATTCCGATGCCTGCCAGACCTTCGGCAAGGTGCCTATCAATGTGGATGCCATGCATGCAAGCCTTCTTACTGTCAATGCCCACAAACTGCACGGCCCCAAAGGAGTGGGCGCTCTCTATATAAGATCCGGAGTGGCTGTTGAACCCTTGCTTCATGGTGGCGGGCAGGAGAAAGGGATACGATCATCCACCGAAAACTTACCTGGGATCATGGGCTTTGTCAAGGCAGCTAAGACGGCATTGAAAGACGTTGGCCCGGAAACGGGCCGGATCAATGGTTTGCAGGAGAGGATCATCAGCTCGATCAGGCAGCACATTCCGGGCGTATATTTCAACGGTTCGCTTGGGAAACGCCTTCCGCATAACATCAATTTCTGCATCGAAGGTCTGGAAGGCGAGGGCATACGCCTTCAGCTTCTGCTGGATGACGCCGGGGTATGTGTGTCTACAGGATCGGCCTGCTCCTCAAACGACGGGGGAAATCCTTCGCATGTGCTCAGGGCCATAGGGCTGGACCCATTCCAGGCCAGGGGAGGCATCAGGATCAGCCTGGGACGATTTACCACTCAATCTGAAGTGGATAGGTTCCTTGAGATCCTCTTTGAAAAAATTAAACTTCTTAATCCTATTTTTTAAGACTGCGGATGACATCCCCCGAAATAATAAAGGCAGTTGCCCTAGGCAGGGAGTTGGATGCGGATGATATCCTTTGCATTTCAGAAACAGGAACCTTTAAATTTCAATCATATGTTCAAAGAAAACAATGTTCAGACAAGCGTCGCCCTTCCGGGCCTTGATTGCGGCGCATGCGGGTTTCGCACCTGTGATGCATTCAGCAGCCATCTCAATGCCAACCCGGGTGATCTTAAACTCTGCATCCATATCGAAAACCGCGCAACAAAACCGGTGGACCCTGTTGAATGCATGAGTTGCCATTATACCGGCCTGGGTGAAAAAATCGGCTGGAAGGACAACCTGAAGCGGGAATTTGATTTTGTTCTGGATTCATTCGATAATGAACCCGGCCCCAGGGAGACCATGCTGCCTTATAACCCGACCCTTGTAAAGGAACTTGGGATAAAGAAAGACGATATCATGATTGGCCGTCCCATGGGCATGTCATGCGGCTGCCCTGTGACCCATTGCGGAATCGTTACCGGTGTGGATGCCCGTAACGGAGTCATAAACTGGTGTGTGACCGGTCCCCTGAAGCCCCGTTCCCAGGGATTCATCGACATAGGATATTATGTTGCCCAGGGTTATGAAGGACTGATCAGGGAATACCGTACCGAAATAAAGCTCGGTATGCGTTACTGGTTCCTGCCCCGCCGCTGCATGCTCCAATGGAGGCACAGCGGCCTTGTCAATGCCGTCACAAAGCTCAAAGACGGCGGTTACAAGGTGAGAATAGAGGGTTTGTTCATAGGATAGTAACCCCGGGGGGTATATCCTCATCTTCCTCATTTCTTTCTTCAGACAGGAGATGTTCATCTGGAATTCCTCAATTTCCTGCCCGTGCTCTGACTCTTCGGTGAGATCGATACCTGCCAGGACAGGAAAGCAAGGCCTGCGATAAAAATCAATGATCCTTTTTCCTTCTGATTCAAACCTATTTTTTACTTTTGTACCCAGCCAGAGGTACTTTCACTGATCTTCTTCGGTGAAGTTGAAAAGGGAACCCGGTTAAAGACCGGGGCTGTGCCCGCAGCTGTGAGTTCATGATTATCGGCCGTTATCTCCTTGTCACTGTTCCTTCAATGGGATGGGAAGACTTCGGCGCCGGAACAAGCCAGAAGACCTGCCTTAGGCTGCAGAAATCGACTTTCGGGTCAAAGGTTGATGAATAAATAATTAACTCAATTCATGTTGCAATGAAATTTAAAAAATTACTGTTGCCTTCAGTGGTATGCTTACTGCTTATGTTCTCCGGCCAGGGAATCGCCCAGGGTTCGTATGTCAAACAAGTAATCACCGCCAATTCGGGAAAGTTCGAGTATGCGCCGCCTTACACCGATTATGTCACCTTGGAGTCCTACAATCCGCAGACCACACAGATTTACACATTCGGGACAGTATTTACCCAGTCGGCCCAGAATGTATTGATAAGCGGGCATTTTGCTTTTTTCACAGCCCAGGATTCTATAGTAAAATATGACCTTAACACTTTCCAGCGTATTTCAGCGATTGCCGATTCGGGG
Source organism: uncultured Bacteroidales bacterium (assembly GCA_903824935.1). Taxonomy (GTDB): domain Bacteria; phylum Bacteroidota; class Bacteroidia; order Bacteroidales; family FEN-979; genus CAIRDP01. The sequence goes on from CAIJYT010000211.1 coordinate 6,097, forward strand.
CTTAACCTCATGGCCATTTACAAAGGTAGGCTGCTGGTTTCAAAGCAATATCCTGTAACACAGGGATACCTGGAAGTCCTGGATACCTCGAACCTCTCATTGCTTACCACAGTCACAGGTATTTCGGGTGACTGCGGCGGTATCACTTCTTCGGCAGATACAGTGTATGTTGCAGTGAACGGAGGATGGATGGGGACCGAAGGCAAACTCGCCATTATCGATCCTTCTTCATGGACACTGAAAACCGAGGTTAATTTCGGGCATAAAGCAATCGGTATCTTTAATCTTTACAGGTATAACGACAAGATAATTTCGGTGAACAAAACCCCTTACGGAGTGGTTGATACAGGAAGCATTACAGTTTACACCCCATCCACCCGCGGTTTTAACAATGTTTTCCTTCCAAAGTCAGTGGCCGCAGGTTCAGGGATCAAAGACAGCCTGCTTTACATCGGGATGAATTACGGGATCGGATCAATCAACCTCAACTCGCTTAAGATCGCCGACACCGTGATTGTCAAGGATCCCGGCTCGTCGGTATTCACTTATATTATTTCATCTGCCCTGGATACACTTAATGGCCTCATCTATGCCAATACAGGCGATTACACGCATGCCGGGACCTGCATTGTAACATCAGTAAAAGGAGATTCAATTACATCATATCCCACGGGTATCTCTTCCGACGGAATCGCCATAGACATCCGAAAGTACGGGGCGGGAATTGAAGGAGACCAGGCAGGGGAGATATCCGCAAGGCTTTATCCGAATCCTGTTCATGAAAGGCTTAACATCATTGTAAGCGGAAACATTCATATAAGCACGATGAAAGTCATTGATATCAGCGGAAGGGAAATGATGGAAGTGAGGCCCGGGATGGCATCCACAGGCAGATATGAAATACCTGTTCAATCCCTTGACCCGGGAGTATATTACCTGATTATAATGACTACGGATGGCAGGATAGTCAAACAATTCGCGGTAAGTGCGCTTTAGTAGACAGCGATCTCATCCACAAAAATCCAGCTTGCCTCCCCCTTGCCTTCATGCCATGCAGGGCATACACCGTAATTTTTGGCAGTAACCCTGAGGTATCTTGCGGGCGTTGAGGGGAATGCCTGGGTAAAGGGCTGTATGAACACCTGTGCTTCTTTGGGTGAAACCGGGTTTAGCACCTGGTTGATAGAATGCCACCTCTTACCATCGGACGAGAGCGAATATTCAACATACTTCGGAAGGAAGATCCAGGCTTTCTGATTATGCAGAAGGGTCGTCATGACGGAGGTTACGGGGATCACTTTTCCGAAGTCAATAATAACATCCATATCGTTGCCGAGGTAGCCCTGCCACAATCCGTCATGGTGGTCGGTGCTGCCCCTTAGCCCGTCAATCAATGCGTTTTCACCGCCTGCCGGGTACCTTTCGGACCACTGGGTCATATATTTGATCTTTTTTCCGACGGCAGAATGAAAGAGGAAGACGCGCTCACTGATCTTCTCCTTAAGTTTACCATCTTCGAAAAGCCCTGCCTTTATCACCATATTCCCGCTGATCTCAAAAGGATCAGTGTAGACTGTAGATTTTGTATTCGGGTCCTTTCCGTTAAGGGTGTAATATATTGGCACGCCGGCTTGTTCCGACGAGATGACCACTTTCACCTTCCCGGTTTTCTTCTCAAAGATCGTATTGATATCTGCCTTGAAGGAACCTGCTGAATAGTTCACTTTCAGGTAATCCAGCTTCTTAAGCTGGGGGGTCAGCCTTGTCCTGAAGCCGGTGAAATCACGGCCTGCAGCCGGGGACCAATCTACTTCAGAGAGCGCTATCATCCTCGGCAAAGCCATGTACTGGGCATGTTTGACACTGGGGATGTATTCAGTCCATACATTGCCCTGGGCTCCAAGGATATGTTTTTGCTCCACCGGATTTAGTTCTTGCGGGATGGGTTCATATGAGTATACCTTTTTCAGGGTAAGGAATCCCCCTATAGCCTTGGGCTCGGATGCGGGATCAGCCTGGTAATGGTCAAAGTAGCAGTAATCACCGGGGGTCATGATGGCATCATGGCCCTGGCGGGCTGCGGCAATGCCTCCTTCAACTCCCCTCCACGACATCACGGTGGCTTCGGGAGCAATACCTCCGTCGAGGATTTCGTCCCAGCCAATGATTTGTTTGCCTTTTGAAACGACGAATTTTTCTATTCGTTTCACGAAATAACTCTGGAGCTCGTTTTCATCTTTCAGTCCTTCGGCTTTCATACGGGCCTGGCATTTGGTACAGGATTTCCAGTTGGTCTTATCCGCTTCATCACCACCTATATGAATGTATTTCGAAGGGAAAAGGCCAATAACCTCGGTCAGCACATCCTGCAGGAAGGTGAATACGGAATCATTGCCTGCGCAAAAGATATCCTTGTTGGGCCAATAGGAACCTGTTGGAACTGTGAACGGGCCACCGGTGCAGGACAGGCTCGGATATGCGGCCAGTACCTCGACGCAATGTGCCGGCATCTCGATCTCGGGAATGATGGTGACGTTGCGGTGGGCTGCGTAGCTTACGATATCCCTGATCTCGGCCTGGGTATAGAAGCCTCCGTAATTAGCAACCTCATTTGCTTTCTGGGGTTCCCTTTTGGTCCAGGGATCTTCTTCACGGTTCACCCTCCAGGCTCCTATCTTTGTAAGCTTCGGATATTTCTTAATTTCAATCCTCCATCCATTGTCGTCGGTGAGGTGCCAGTGAAATACGTTCATCTTGTACATTGCGATCAGGTCGATGTACTGGTAGATGAATTCCTTGGGGAAGAAATGGCGTGAAACATCAAGGTGCATCCCGCGGTATGAGAACCTCGGATGATCCTTTATTTCAAGGCATGGGACAGAAAACTTTGTATTGGCAGCATTACCGGCTGAATAAACCTCGGGGGGAAGGAGTTGGATCAGGCTCTGCAGGCCGTAGAAAATACCTGCCCCGGTATTTGATTCTATAAGGATTTTCTCAGGTGCGACGGTGAGCACATAACCTTCAGGCAGGATATTCCCTTTCTTTGTGAACTGAAGGAAGATGGCATTCTTAACCGACTTTATATCTTTCGGCGCTTCCTGGACTTTGATCCCTTTCAAACCGGCCTTGTCCAGCAGGTCCTTCATGTCCTTCTCCGAATCAAGATGACGTTCGAAGATGGGGGCAAAATTATCGGGGATCTTCTGGATGCTGCTCAGGAC
>CAIJYT010000212.1 GCA_903824935.1 uncultured Bacteroidales bacterium
CCCCCCCCCCCCCCCCCCCCCCAAACGAAATTTGTAATGACAAGGTTTTAATCGTAATCGAAATAAAAAATGACAAAGTTTGATCAAAAAATTTTATTGAAACTTTTTTATTCTTCAAAACACAAAAACGATTACAAAATGAATTCCCATTTAATACCCCGGAATTACTGCGCAAGACGTTTTACCAGGTAAGAAAATGGAGTGCAAAGGTAAGGATTATTTTCAGGGCAACTGAATGAGGATCAGGCAAACTTAAATTTGCTTTCGGAACGCCATGCTCAGGAAGATAACAACCCCGAGAACTCCGGCCCCGGAGATTACGAACATGGCTTTCAGGCCAATGGAATACCAGAGCAATCCGGCGAGACTACTTGATAAAAGAGTGAAAATGCTTGCAAAACTATTGTAAAAACCGAGGGCGGTCGCTACTTCAGTTTTATCAACAAGATTTGAGATCAGAGCCTTGGAAACACCATCAGTTGCAGCATAGTACACTCCATAAAAAAAGAACAGGAATCCGAAAGCAATGACGGACCCTGCCAGACCGAAGAAAAAATAGACCCCTGAAAATATCAGCAAACCGGTTATAAGCGTTCTGAAAAGGCCTGCCTTATCTGCAAGTATCCCCACCGGTATTGCCAAAAGTGCAAAAACCAGGTTAAAAAAGATGTAAAACGAAATGATCTGGAGGTCTGAAAAATTCCGGCTTTTCAGCGCCAATAATAAAAAGGCGTCAGAACTATTGAACAGGGTAAATACCAGCAACCCTGCAACGAGCAATCGGTAAGAGGCAGGGGCTTTTTTCCAGTATTTTAAGAAGGAGAAAAAGCCAACTTTTTTAAGGCTTTTATCCTTATCTATTCCCACTTTTCTCTTTTCCTTTAAGAGAAACGTAAGTAAAATGGCTATGATTCCCGGGAAAAAAGCAATGTAGAAGAGGGTTTTATAATGACCCGGATTAATAAAGAGGAAAACCAGAGCTAAAGAGGGGCCTATGGCGGCACCAACTGTATCCATTGCCCTGTGAAATCCAAACACCTTCCCTTTGTTTTCCCTTGTTGTTTCTTCACTAAGGAGTGCATCCCGGGCACTTGTGCGGAGTCCCTTACCAAAACGGTCGAGTGTGCGTGCAAAAAAGATCCAGACCGGGAAAGTGAATATTGCCATCATTGGTTTCGAGATGGCGCTGAAGCTGTACCCTGCACGGATAAAAGGAACACGTTTCCCGCTTATGTCCGACAAATTCCCGAAATAGCCTTTAGACAGTCCGGCTGTAGCTTCTGCAATGCCTTCGAGAACACCGATAAGGACGATTGAAAAACCGATGGAACGAAGATAAATCGGCATCACCGGGTACAGCATTTCACTGGCAATGTCTGTAAACAGGCTTACAAGAGAAACGACCCAGATGGTTCGTGTCAGGAGTTTTCGCATACGCTTTATTTTCCGAAATAACTGAGATACTCCTTACCTGCACCCGCGAGTTTATTATTCCAGTGCTTACTGGCGGAGGTAGCATTTTTCACCGTCTCGTCATCTACATACAATAACCGCCTGAGGGTATTAAGGGCATTTATCCGTGTCTCGAATTCAAATTGCGGAGCGGAATAACTGACCAGTTCCTTCAGAAATTCCCTTTTACCTCCTGTAATTTTCAATTCAAGCCATTTCATCCGGATGTTCAATCCCCGCCACCCAACCAGATCTTTGGTTTTTTCAAGGTATTGATCTGCTTGTTCAGGGAAGGACTGACACAGTGCCTGTAGCGCTGATTCAACATTCAGGTAAGAGGTGTCCTTCAAAGCCGCTTCAAAATCGGACTTCAGAGTAAACGGAACCGGAAAAACAGACCTCAG
>CAIJYT010000213.1 GCA_903824935.1 uncultured Bacteroidales bacterium
ATCCGTCTTTGTAAGGCTTATCCTGGGCATTGACGGAGACAACGGCGATAAACATTATCGCCAATGTGAATAGTGTTATTATTTTTTTCATTTTTTCAGGTTTTGTAAAGGCCGTTGCTTGCTATCTGATACGGGAAACAGCCATTAATCCCGGTTTGAATATTAAATACCTGGCAAATATAAATCAAATAAATTAGAAGTGGTCTAAATAAATATAAAAATTCATGCTCCTGGACGACCTTGATCTTACTATCCCTATTTTGGTTATATTTATAGCCGGAGGGTTTATTATTGTCGGAGGATCTTTTGCCAGGTTTGCTGATAATACGTTAATCCCGGTAATCCCATATTCTGTTATTATGACATCCGCTTTTGTGGCCGGTTTCCGGGCTTGTAATGTTTCACAATTCAGCCGAAGACAAGGGGTTGACTGCACCTTCTTTATAATGATTTTCCTTGTCCTTCAGCAATTCTGCCTTGCACAGGGCAGCGAATTCAGGGGAATCCTCAGGAATGAAATTAACTCCTCGCCTGTTCAGGAAGCCAACATCAGGATTGCTGGCACAAATACCGGAACATCTTCGGATAAAAATGGCAGGTTTTCACTTTCCATAACAAAACTTCCTTCAACAATCATTATAAGTTGCATAGGGTATGAGAATTGCGGGTATACTATTCGTGAGCTTTCAGGCAACCAGGTGGAATTGCATATCCGCCCGGTTATTTATAACCTGAAAGAAGTTGAAGTATCATCTGCGAAACATGAAGTAATTTTTCAGGACAGGTCGTATTCTGTTCTGGATTATGAACTCATGGATGATAACCTGCTGCTGATTGTTTTCAGGAATGCGATAAAACGGTCGGAACTGATCCTCCTCACCCGCAGCGGCGACACCCTTTCGGTCACTGATCCGCCCTCGCTGCCTCCTGATAAGCTGTATCTGGATTTCCTGTCAAACGTACATTATTACTCAAAGGCGGCATTAACCTGGCAGTGTTTTTATAACAAGGAAAACAGGAGTCTTGGGTGCCTGGATCCTGCTCCGGCCGATAGCCTTGAAAGGCATGTAAAGCCGTTCCTGTTCCGGATATCGAACCGCCTTTATTTCCAGGAAAAAATTGCTGACGGATTCGGGACGAAGCTTGGCTATTACAGCAGGGGAAAGGGGAAATGTTACATTAAAACCTGCCTTAACGAAAAAAAAATTTCTGAATATTTTGATGATCAGAACTTTTACCTTGGATGGAACAGCCGCTTGGGTGCTTTCAATGCCATGGATTCTGGTCAGATCGGGAGCCCCTCTGAGTTTGATTTTTCAATTTCTGTAATTGAAGGGGGTGCATATGGTAAAAACGAAATCAGGGCCCATAGGTTTGAATTTTATAACATGATCTTTCCATTTATAAAAATAAGTGGAGACAGCCTTGCCTTTTTTAACTTCGGAAGCGACATTATCGAGATACTTGATCGTGACGGAAAGACAGCAAGGACTGTTCCTATAAACTTTCACCATGAGGCTTCTGTAAAAAGCCGTTCAGATAACATAAACAGCCTTGAAACTTCAGGCTGGAGATGGGGAACAAAAATACTTACCGATGGCTATGACCAGGATGTCTACACCACCTTCATAAAAAAAGGAATGGTAAAAATAAGAAAAATCAACCCTTTAACAGGGAAACTCGATGAAGGTACTGTCCTTCCCTTTCCGTTCCCTGAAAAAATCAGGATTTATAAAGGAGAAGCATATTTCCTTTGTAAAGAAAGCGGTTACCAGGAGAATTGGAAACTGGTGAAATGCAGGCTTTGATTTTTTTTCACATGCATTATTTCCTGATTTGCCAATTTATTGTAATTTACCATGCTTTTCAGCAGTAATCAACACATTGAAGTTATTATAAAATTTTATGGCAGAAAATTTGATGGAAAGAGCAAACGATATCCTTGAGAAGGCTGTCTTTGCTGCAGCGGAGTTTCAGGAGTTTAACCAGGAGCAGACAAATAAAGTTGTTGAGGCCGTTTACAGGGCGGCCCTGAATGCCAGGATCAGTCTGGCAAAGATGGCGGTAGAAGAAACAGGTATCGGCATATGGCAGGACAAGGTTTGGAAGAATGTCATAGGCACACAGCTGGTATATGAAAACATAAAGGATGAAAAAACTGTCGGTATAATCAGCCAGGATGCCGTTACAGGGATTTCGGAAATAGCCCAGCCTCTGGGTCCTATTTTTGCAGTAACGCCTGTGACCAATCCCACATCCACAGCAATATATAAGATACTCATCTGCCTGAAAACCCGTAATCCCATCATCATCAGCGCGCACAGGAATGCTGTCCGCTCCACCGGTGAAGCCGCCCGTATATGTTACGAAGCTGCACTTGCGGCAGGGGCTCCTGAGGATTGCATACAGATGATCCCTGCCGGATCAAGGGATTTCACACAGACTGTCATGGCGCATCCAAGAGTTGCCCTTATCCTTGCGACAGGGGGTACAGGGCTGGTCAAGGCGGCCTACAGCAGCGGCAACCCTGCAATCGGTGTAGGCCCGGGTAATGTGCCTGTATTCATTCATGAGAGTGCAGATATACCTTATGCCATATCATCCATCATTAAATCGAAAACATTTGATAACGGAACTGTTTGTGCAAGCGAACAATCGGTTATTGTGGAAGATAAAATTGCTGAAAAAGTCAGGAAAGAATTTGAAAGGCAACACTGCTATTTCCTCTCCCTTGAAGAAGCCCTGAAAGTTGAAAAAATCGCGGTTGTAAAGGATTCCATGTCGATGAGCCCGTTCATAGTAGGGCAGTCGGTTGCAACTATTGCAGAAAAAGCGGGGATCACTGTTCCCGAGGGAACAAAAATCCTGCTGGCAGAACTTTCCGGCGTTGGAAAAGAACATCTTCTCTCGGTTGAGATCCTTGCTCCAATCCTTGCGTTTTATACGGCAAAGGATTATCATTCGGCAATCAAATTATGCATTGACCTGAACTACCTTGGAGGGATCGGCCATAGCGCCGGCATTTATGCAAATGACGACAAAAGGGTGATGGAATTCAGCCAGCTGATAAATGCAGGACGAATCGTTGTAAATACGCCTACTTCACAGGGAGCAGTCGGCGGAACCTATAACATGCTGCCTCCCTCGCTTACACTTGGCTGCGGGACGGGCGGAAAGAACATCACAACCGAGAATATTACGGTCAAGCATCTTATCAATATCCAGCGGGTATGCAACAGGAAAATGAACGACAGGTTTTTCAGTGTCGACAGGGATAAATACCTTGACGAAAACTGCGATGAAACGGATCTCAGGTACGAATACCATAAAAACCATTAAAAACCATAAGGAACATGTTTGATTTTGACTTTAACCCCGAAGAAAAACAATTTACCTGCATATTTAAAGGACGGATGGATACTGTGGTCAGTTCACAGCTGATGGCTGA
>CAIJYT010000214.1 GCA_903824935.1 uncultured Bacteroidales bacterium
GCTATAATATTACACTTAGAATTAATCTAAGTAACTTTATAAAAAAATTGTACTTTTGACAGAAGAAAAAAAGGGGCCAGAATAGATCCTGAAATCAGGTTCAGGATCCCAGATGGATCCAAAAAAGAGGTGAAAAATTACTTGCCTAACCACTTGCCTAACGACACCGACTACCTCATGAAACACCAATAAAATCAATAGGTTTAAAAAGTTATAAGAATCGCGCCGGGATCACATCCATTAATATCCGAACCTGTTGCTTAACAGAATAGACATGCTTCATAACAAGAACCGTTCTGAGTATGAACTTCATGTCATGATCGCCGGGGGGGTGACCTTTCTCCTGGGAGCATTGGCTATCACAGGCTGGATTACAGGAATAAACCTGCTCACCAGCATGGGGTCTTTGTATATCCCGATGTCGGTTGCAACAGCAATTTCGGCAACAGGATTCGGTTTGATCCTGCTTTCAGTATCTGTCAGGGAAAAACATGGCCTGATAAGATGGCTCGTCCTCTTGGCCCTGGTAGTACTTTCTCTCTATGGTCTGCTGAAGTTTCTTGAATTATTCGTGAAAACCAACCTGACGTTTGACTACATCCTTTTCAGGAATAACCTGGTAAATGTCGATTTGGAAACCTGGACACGGATCAACCGCATGTCACCTTATACGGGTTTCCTCTTCTTTCTTTCCGGAATTTCCATCCTTCTGAGCCTTACCGGTATAAAAAGAGCCGGAGTCACAAACCTTGCAGGTGGTTTAGGTGTGATAGTAGCCTTCGCCGGATTGACAACTACCTTAGGTTATATTGAAGGACATCCGTTCTTATACAATACCGGTGTGACCCCGCTGTCGCTGCCCACCAGCATTGTGATGATCTCCCTGGGAGCGGGCCTGGTTTTCCTGGCAGGAGAACGCAGTATTTTCCTGAAATATGTCTCGGGAAAGTCTTCCAGCGCGAAGCTTCTTAGGGGTATCATTCCACTTCTCCTGGTGGCCGTTCTGCTCGACAATATTCTGGAAGTAACTCTTTCGAAATTCTTTATCGTTAATATACCACTCCTTCTTTCTCTTTTATCAATGTTCCTGATAGCCGTTTCTGTATTCGTGGCAGTGAGGATCACAAGGCTTATTTTCAGGAATGCTGAAATCGCTGAAACAAACTTCCAGCAGGCATTAGAAGCATTAAAAGAAAGTGAAAAAAAGTACCGCCTTATTATTGAGAACCAGGGTGAAGGTATAGGGCTGGTCGACACCGAAGAACGTTTTGTATATGTTAATCCTGCCGCCGAAAAGATCTTCGGAGTCAATCCGGGGGGACTGGTAAACCGCAACCTTATGGAATTTCTTAGACCTGAATACTTTACACAGGTCCTTCAGGAAACACAGAAACGGTCACAGTCGGAAAATTCAAGTTATGAGATTGAAATCCATACCGGGGACAAACAACACCGCATGCTTCTGGTAACCGCCAGTCCGCAGTTTGACGAAGATGGTAAATTTATAGGAACGTTCGGGATTTTCAGGGATATCAGTGCTCGTAAACTTGCCGAAGCCAAACTGGAGGTGTTCAATGTTGAATTAAAAGAGTTGAATGCAACCAAAGATAAATTTTTCTCAATTATAGCACACGATCTTAGAAATCCGTTCAATCTCCTCTTTGGCTATTCCAATATCCTTACCGAAGAGATTGAGCATAATCATTTTGGAGAGGCACTTGAACTCAGCCGCCGGATTCATTCAGTTTCAAAGTCAACATACTCCCTGCTTGAGAATTTACTGACCTGGTCGCAGTTACAGACACGGAATATCAGTTTCAGCAAGGAACCCTTTATCCTTGGCGAAATACTATCACCTGAATTAAAACTGATGACGGCCATGGCTGAGGGAAAAAACATAAAACTTGTAAGCAAAATAGGGAATACGATTGAAATGAATGCCGACAAGGACATGATAAGCACAGTGATCAGGAACCTGGTCAGTAATGCGATTAAATTCACAAAACCTGGCGGGATGGTCACCTTATCGTCAGAAACAGCTGATAATGAAATAATCTTTAGTGTAAGCGATACCGGGACAGGGATGAGCAAAGAAGAAGTCTCGCAACTTTTCATTGTCTCGAAAACTGTTTCCAAACCAGGAACTGCAAAGGAAAAAGGTACAGGTCTCGGACTGATACTCTGCAAGGAGTTTGTGACATTGCATGGGGGCAACATCACTGTTGTGAGTGAACCAGGCCAGGGCAGCCGGTTCTCATTTACAATTCCGGCCTGAAACCCTGCAACAAAAATCCTTCAGCGACATAATCGCTATTCCACTCCAAAAGTCTTCTTAAGCCTTATATCACGGCTTGAAGAACCCACAAGGAATTCAAAATCACCCGGCTCAACAACCCATGATTTTTTCTCAACATCATAATACTCGAATGCATCATGATTGAGTATAATATTTACTCGTTTTGTTTCGCCTGCCTTCAGGAAAACCTTGCTGAACCCTTTTAATTCCTTCACAGGCCTGATCACCCCTGATTTTATTTTATGAATATAAACCTGGGCGACCTCAGCTCCCTCTTTCTTCCCTGTATTCGTCACATTAAAAGTCACTTCAACCTTTATTGGCAATCCTGGTCCATTTACAACCTTTTTAACAACCATGTTATTAAAAGCGAAACCTGTGTATGAAAGGCCATAACCGAACGGGAACAAAGGCTCGATGTTATTTTTGTCGAAATGCCGGTAGCCCACGAATATTCCTTCGGTATACTTCACATGATTGTCCCTATCGGCATCATAATATGAAGTGAAAGTGGCATTATCCTCCCATCGCTTCTCAAAACTAACAGGCAGTTTACCACTGGGATTAGTCAATCCGAAGAGTATCTCGGCCAGGGCCGTACCTCCCTCCTGGCCCGGGTACCATGCAGCAAGGTAAGCGTGGATAAGGGAAATCCAGTCGCCGGATGCCACATTTCCGCCGGAAGTTAAAACAACAATAGTCCGTTTATTGACTTTGGCAATGTTTTTTATCAGGTCTGCCTGTTCGGCAGGAAGCTCAAAAGGCCTGTCGAAGCCTTCACCCTCCGTATCGGCATTAAAACCCACACACACGACGGCAACATCACATTTCGCTGCCAGTCTAATGGCTTCCGACTCCCCTGCAGGTTTAATCTGCCTCCACCCGAAAGCAACCTGAGCTTCACCGGTTTTCTCGTAATATTCAAGCTTTACCTTCATTTCCCCTTTCAGGAGGGTCATGGTTTTGTCCCCTGCCTTGAACGAAGGATTTCCCCACTCATCGATCACAGGCATGTCATCGAGATAAAGCCTGAAACCGTTATTTCCGCTTACATAAAAGTAATAATTGCCATCGGCAGGGATGGAAATACTTCCCGTCCACCTGATCGAAAAACTATCGGCTGGCATTACAGGAGCCGGGGAGCCGTTCTGCCAGTTAAAACTTATATGCTCATCCCTGCGGTTCATAACGGGTTCTCCTGTCATGAACATATTGGCAAAATACTCACCCTTAAGTCCTTTCAGCTTCTCCTTTTTTTCATTCAGGCTGGAGAAAACAGAAGTGCCTGTCATTTCTTCAAGGTCGGTATTGACACCGGGACTGTAGAAAACGCTCACCCCCTCTCCGGCGATGCTGGTAATGCCATCCAGGAAACTTACCGTACGGAACGGGGTGATGATGGAGCTGCCTCCTCCCCCGCTTACTGCCGGGTGGGCATCAGGGCCTATGACCGCTATACTTTTAACCTTGCTGCGGTCGAGAGGGAGTATGTTGTTTTCATTTTTAAGCAGGACGATTCCTTCCCTTGCCGCCTGCAGGGCCACAAGTCTCGAACCGGGATTGTACAAAGGCAGCGTGGTGTCGGCCTGCACCCTGTCGAAGAAACCGAAACGGAACATTATCCTCAGCATCCTGCTGACTTTGTCATCGATTTCTGACTGCTTCAGCCGCCCGTCAGCCAAGGCAGGTATCAGTGTTTTACGGTTCATGAAATCACCCGCCGGCATTTCAAGGTCCAGGCCAGCTTTGGCCGCTGCAACACCATCATGTGTCGAACCCCAATCCGACATCAGTATACCATCAAATTTCCAGTCAGTCTTAAGTATATCTTTAAGTAGATGTTCATTCTGCGATGTCCATGAACCATTAACCAGGTTATAGGAATTCATAACTGCACCAACGTGGGCTTCTTCAACAGCAGCTCTGAAAGCAGGAAGATAAATCTCTCTCAGTGTGCGTTCATCCACATCGGAACTGACATTATAACGGTCGTATTCCTGGTTGTTTGCCGCAAAGTGCTTTATCGTTGCAACAACACCCTTGCTTTGTATACCTTCTATATATGACACTGCCATCCTTGCTGAAAGAAAAGGATCCTCTCCGTAGTATTCAAAATTCCTTCCGCACATTGGAGCCCTGCAGATATTCACCCCAGGGGCCAGGATGATATGCACACCTTTCGACCTGGCTTCCTGCCCTACTGCTTCACCATATTTTTTCATGAGGTCGGTATTCCAGGTTGATGCAAAACAAATGCCTCCCGGAAATGCAGTCGCTTTCCCGTAATTTCTGACACCAAGGGGCCCATCGGCCATTTTGATGGCCGGGATACCCAGCCTTGTGTTTGGCCTTATATAAAATCCAACATTACCTCCAAGCATGTCAATTTTTTCTTCAATTGTCATTTTCAATAAAAGATCAGCCACCCTTTGTTCAACGGGCATTGATTTGTCCTTATACAACGGGAAATTTTGAGCGCAGGTAATCGAAGATATGTTCATAAACAGCAATAAAACCAGGATTTGTCTCATAAATATCAAGATTGATTTATGGTTTAAAGTTACATTATTGAGGATAAATGACAAGAAATTTTCAATTACGAACAACATATCTGGTTTATATAGGCCTCGAACTGACATTAATATTTTTATACCTTGCTAATCTTCCCGGTTTCCACTATTTTTGTTAAAAAGATTTTAGTCCTTGAATCTCTATATCAGGAATATGGTTTGTATCCGTTGCAAAGTGGTCGATATTGAACTTGTCTATTATACCTAGGACCATTTTAAAATAATCCTCACCGGTTACCTGGTTGAGAAGCTCCATCACAATTATTTTTTGCTATCCAACCTTGTTACATAAATATTTTGATCATGAAGCCCAGGGAAAAAATGAAAATCAAATGACATGAACCCCAGGACAGCCCCTGGATCCACATTCCCTTGCAAGCAGCTGGGAATTTTACCCTAAGAGATTAAATTTAATCAAACAAGACAAATGAAAGAGAACAAATTATTTACCAGTGAAGTGCTTGGATCCTTTGAACTTAAAAATCGTATCGTAATGGCTCCCATGACAAGGTGCAGGGCTGTCGGGAATTTGCCTAATGAACTTATAGCAGAATATTATAAACAGCGTTCAGGCGCCGGCCTTATCATAACGGAAGGCACTTCTCCATCGCCTAACGGGCTGGGTTACGCAAGGATTCCCGGGATATACAGTACGAAACAGGTCGATGGATGGAAAAAGACAACTGCGGCAGTCCACGAAAGAGGAGGAAAAATTTTTATCCAGTTTATGCATACCGGCAGGATAAGCCATCGCCTGAATATGCCTGTCGGGGCTAAGATTCTTGCACCTTCGGCTGTTAAGGCGGCAGGACAAATGTGGACTGATTCTCAGCAGATGCAGGAGCTCCCGGTTCCCAAAGAGATGACACGGGAAGAACTGATGCAAACTAAAGCCCAGTTTGTAGCATCAGCAAAAAATGCAATGGAAGCGGGTTTTGATGGTGTTGAGCTTCATGCTGCCAACGGCTACCTGTTGGAGCAATTTCTCTCCCCAATCAGCAATATCCGAAAAGATCAATTTGGAGGCGACATAGAAAACCGTTGCCGTTTTGTGCTTGAAGTGGTAGCCGAAGTTGCAGATGAAATAGGAAGCAGGAAAACCGGGATACGAATCTCACCTTACGGAATTGCCAGTGACATGCCTCTTTATCCTGAAATCGAGACCACTTATAATTACCTTTCGGATCAATTGAACAAACTTGGTATTGCATATATCCATATTGTTGATCATTCTGCGATGGGGTCACCAGTTGTTCCGTTAAAGATCAAGAATCACATCAGGACAAATTTCAAGAACATCATTATTCTGTCAGGAGGTTATGACCTGGAAAGAGCAGAGAAAGATGTTCAAAGCGGCCTGGGAGATCTTGTGGCTTTCGGACGAGCATTTATAAATAACCCTGACCTTGCAGAGAGGTTAAAAAACAGCTGGCCATTATCTTCAGAACTTCATATGGATTTATTTTATACCGCTGATGAAAAAGGATATACCGATTATCCTGTTCATCCTGGATCATATGAATAGCCGTCGAAACCGGAGGTGATCTTTTCCGGTGAAATTATTCGGCATCAACACGGGAAATACTTCCGGACCCGGGTTCCCCGGGAAAGAATTTTACCGGTCGAGGGTAAATCAAATGGATCTCATTTCAGGAAAATTTTCGGGTTAGCAGCATAGACCCTTGTGGTGAAAAACAGAATTCACTATTATATTTCGTATATTTGCTGTCTCATTTAATCAGTGTTGATGGTCTCTGAAGCCGGAAATACTCTTCCTGCAGCATTTCTCCTTACCCTTGGCAAGCACAGCGAAAGACCTGCCATGGCTACCATAGGAGGGGAACAGCTTACTTATGGGGATCTCCACCTCCGTATCAGGGCAGTGATGGCCCTGCTTGAAAACCTGGGCATTATGCCAGGCGACAAGGTAGCCATCCTGAGCGCAGGAATGCCGAACTGGGGTGCAAGCTTTTATGCTATTACTTTCATGGGAGCGGTAGCAGTTCCCCTGCTTCCCGATTTCCACCCCGATGAGATCAGGAATATTCTTGAACACGCTGAAGCAAAGGCCATTTTCTTCTCCGAAAATCAGCAGTCAAAAGTAAATTCAATACTAGCCGAAATTGCTCCTAAAAGGATCAAAATTGAAGATTTCTCATTAAAATCATCCGAAGCCGGCGACAAGGTATTTAACCCATCCGCAGAACCGGAAAAAGAATATTCAGTGAGGGAGAATGACCTGGCTTCAATAATTTACACTTCGGGCACAACAGGCAAGTCAAAAGGGGTGATGCTTTCCCATCTTAACATCTGCTTCACTGCCGATAAAAGCGGGCGTGTGCAGGAGATCAAAGAAACTGACCGCTTCCTTTCCGTGCTGCCACTCTCCCATTCGTATGAAAATACGATAGGCATGGTTTTGCCTATGCTTAGAGGTGCCGGTATATGGTACCTGGGAAAAGCCCCGACTCCTTCGGTGCTTCTCCCGGCCTTGCTCGAAGTCAAGCCAACCATCATGCTTACTGTCCCCCTGATCATTGAAAAGATTTTCAGGAGCAAAATTCAGCCGGCTTTCACAAAGAACATCTTTCTTCATGCAGCAATACATGTTCCTTTTCTCAGGAAAATACTTAATGTTGCTGCCGGTAAAAAATTAATGCAGACGTTTGGCGGAGAACTGAAGTTTTTTGGCGTTGGCGGGGCAAAGATCAACCGCAGTGTCGAGAAATTTCTCATCGAGGCAAAATTCCCTTATGCAATAGGTTACGGGCTCACCGAAACTTCTCCCCTGCTTGCCGGCTTTAACCCTCAGAATGCCCGGCTGCAATCGACAGGACCATCAATAGAGGATATCGAACTTATCATTCAGAATCCCGATAAAAAAACAGGTGAAGGCGAGATCTGGGCGAGAGGCCCTAACGTAATGCAGGGCTATTATAAGGAACCTGTGCTGACTGCCGAGGTCATCACTCCCGACGGCTGGTTTAAGACGGGCGACCTGGGTGTCTTTGATAAAGACGGCTATCTCTACATTAAGGGACGGCTTAAAAATACCATCATCGGGCAGGGAGGCGAGAACATACATCCCGAAGATATCGAGTCAATCATCAACAACTTCCACCATGTGGTGGATTCCCTGGTGGTCGTTCAGCAGGAAAGGCTTGTTGCCCTGGTCCAATTCAACAGGGAAGAGATTGAAGAGCGTTATTCCCAGCTCAAATACGACATCTCAAATTACGTGGAACATAAAATAGACGAGCTCCAGCTCGAGCTGCTGCAATATGTTAATACCAGGGTGAATAAATTCTCCCAGGTTCAAAGAATAGTCGTGCAGGAATACCCTTTCGAAAAAACCCCCACTCAAAAGATCAAGCGCTACCTGTATACCTGAGACTGTTAAGCACAGGCAGGAACGAA
>CAIJYT010000215.1 GCA_903824935.1 uncultured Bacteroidales bacterium
CTTTATCCCTGGCTTCTGCGATCTGCCTTGAAATGGAAGGTCTTTCCACCATGACCAGATTGTTCAATTCATCTTTAAGTTTCTCGAGGCCTTCAGGGGTATAGTACTTTATTTCGGTCGTCATAACATTCAGATTAAGATCATAATAAGCCAAAAGACCCTGTGGAAGGGTCCTTTGACAGAAAAAGAATTTTAAAAGAGTTGTTCTAAGAGACTAAAAATTAAGTTTTAAGCCTATACAATGGTTTCCCGAATAAGGGTTCGAGGTGACATATGAGTAATCGATTGCAAGACCGCTTCCCTTTTCCTTGTTGAAAGGAACAGATACCGAGAACCCTGCGCTAAGTCCGGTAAACACGGTACCGCGATCTGCTACGTTGGTACTCCACATCCCGCCCTGATAGGTATAACCTGCGCGAACAGCGAAGTAATACTTGAGGGCATACTCAAGACCAAGTGTGAACTGGTCTTTGGTAAAGGAGTTGGAAGTGAAATTGCCTGCCAGGATGATCTTGTTCAAGTCGTTGATATTAAAGTCATATGATGCACCGATTCTCAGGGTCGCAGGAAGTTCATAGGTTGCAGAACGCTGCTCAACGGTGAAAAGGTCATTGTCGTTTCCATGGCTGGGTATAATACCACGGAACGAAAGACCATCCCCGTGGAATTTCAGGTTGGAACCGACATTTTTCAATGCAACACCGAACTTGACCTGCTGTTTTTCACCGGTTGTATAAAGAACGCCAGCGTCGATACAAACTGCCATTCCACTTGCGTCTGCAATCGATTCATTGATAAGTTTTACGTTCAAACCTCCATAGATGCTGTTGGAGAAGGCTTTAGCGTAGGACAGGTTGATATTCAGGTAGCTTGGTTTAAATGTCCCTACGCCTCCCTGTGGTGAATTGGTGGTGGTAATCTGGATTTCTCCGAAATTCATCGCCATGAATGCAGCACTCAGCACCCCGCCGCTTTTCCCCAGTGCCTGGCTGAAACCAAAGGCCATCACATTCACACCCGAGCCTGTTAACCAGTTCGTATATGCAAAGTTGATTTCGGTCCCTTTGGTAAAAGCAGTCCCGGCAATGTTGGTATACATTGCTTCGAGTCCCTGTGTACAGGAAGTTCCTACAGATCCCCAACCCGTACCTCTGGCCCAGGGGTTTATCAGTAATTCCGATGCACCGGCCTGCCCTGAGCGGTCTTTGTTACCCGCTTTTGCATGAAAGGCTGGAACGAAAACCAAACCGACGAAGAATATTGCAATCAGAAGTCTGTATATATTTTTCATAGTCCAGATTTTTTTTGTTGTTATCATCATCTCAAAAATTTAAACCGTTATAATGAGTTCAAGTCAACAGGTCGCAACATTCCGAACCAGCGTATGGTTCGTTCGCCTAAATTATCAGCTTTGACGTGAATCAGGTAAACTCCGCCGGAAATCGGAATACCGGCAAAATTCTTGAGATCCCAATCAACGGAAGTTTTCGCATCGGTATTGACACCGATAGTAGAAGAACGGGGTTCCACGATGCCAGATTTATCGACTTTGAACTGGCGGATCACTGTGCCGCTCAGGTCAAAAATCGTAACAGTGCACCGCAGAGGCAGGTTGACAATCTTTATACGGTTATCTAACTGGTTGCGCTCATAGTCGTCGTATGCATAGTAAGGATTCGGAACTACATTGATCAGATCCATATCGGTGGTTTCCTTATCCTGGTTGTTTACAGAAGTAGCAATTGCCGATGTGTTGAACTGATAAACCGGGTAATTCTTGTTCAATGTGTCCTTGGTTCCGGCAGGCAGAGGAGTTGAGTAGAACCTCTGGTATGGCTTGCTTACACGGATTTTAATTGTAACCGGATTGTCAAGCCAGGGAATTCCATCTACCGAAAGCGGGATAGAAGTATATAATGCAGTTCCGAAGATGAGCTTTTTATAGATATCGAGAGGCTGGTTAAACTGGGTTACGATAAAAGCGCCGGCATCATAAGCTGGGAAATTGACTGTAAGAGGAGGAACATCCATCTTTTTATGACCCATGATATAGATATAATGCTGACCTCCGAATACCGGTGTACCTGAAGGGTTATAAATGCGCGAGGTAGGGTTGAAGATCATATCGCTTCCGTTATCGGCACCAAGCCAGGAGTTTTCACCGAACATGATATTCAGGCGTTCCCCGGTTTCGATATTGATTGCGTATCCCGGGAACCAGCTCATACCTGTTGCACTGATATAATTCGAATTAAGCTGCTTATCGCTGCTGGGGTTTCCGGCTACGCCATTAACATTGACAGAAGGAGCCCTTCTCAATGAGAATGCAGGAGCATTACCCTGTGCAAGTAGAGGATCGGGACATAATTCAACAACCGCGCAGCGCGTCCATTTCGACTTATCAGCTGTGAAAACGATATCTACGCTTGGAATATCATTGAGAGAGCAGTAGATCTGTTTCTGGCTCAAAGAATAAGCCGGGCCAACGTTGTGCTGGGTCTGTTCTGCACCTGCAGTCATTACGTATGGTGCCCATGTAGCTCCGCGTGCTGTTGATGCAACTCCGTTAATGGTATAAGGTACTGTGAGAACCTGGATCTTGCCAAAGTTTTTATTGGGGTCCCAGGGACGGATATTCATATTATAATCACTGTACTTGGAAAGGGCAGCATTCGTGGTGTAATAAGTTCCTGACCTGATCCAGTTAAGAGGATCGGCAGGCACGTCGTCATCAGGTACGCCGCTAAGCCACATTTTCGTGCTGTCCTGGTAGAAGGCAGGTGGTGCCCAGAGCAGGCCGTTATTCGAAGCAACGCCTGAAGAACTTACCGAGTCTCCGGGGTAGGGTACCTGGTTGATGGTAAGGGCAAAACCAAGGTCAATGAAAAGTGATTCATACGGGTAGATGGTCGTTGTATCTGAGCGGTAGGTCTTGTAGGTTGTCATGTCAACTGCAGACCAATGACCAAATTTGATATTTTTATTATAGAAGGGGTTCCCTGCTGGTCCTGTGACCATTGAATCAAGCTTCACCATGTATTTGCCGCTCACCACATTCAGAGGGTCGATTACTTTAACACCGAGAGGTCCGAAACCAACTTTGTATTTAGCCTTATATGCAATAGGATAATCCGGATTGCCATAGACATTGTTTACTGAGTCAGCAGGGGGCTTCAGCATGATGGAATCAACTGTTGTCTGTGCCAGGTCAAGGATCATTCCACCGTTACCCTGTCCCTGGATACGTGTGATCTCGGGACCTTCTCCGTAAGTGGAGTTGATTACGTTTCCAACCGGGATGTGGGGGATTGCGGTATACTGCTTCAGGTTATTCCTGCCCATGAGATAAGGCTTCTTCTGACCGTCAAGGCCTGTTGGGTCCATGGGATTGTATGTCTTATAGTTATTATATGCGTAAGCAACGGCCATATAATAATACTGCTTATGGTTTATGAAGGTAGGATCGCCCTGTGAAAATAGATCGGTGTTAAGTACGAAGGAATGTTTAATACCTAAATCGGCTCCGTCAACCATTACTGTGCCTGCGTTACCACCGAGGTTCGGATCATAGGTCCAGTTGACCAGTTTGGTAATACCGTTTTTGATATCGCACTGTGCAACCAGTCTTGCTTTTGTGGCATCACTGATGTCGGCTGCCGATACCGTGGCGTCTTTCAGCTGGTAAATCTGATATCCCTCAAAATGGTAGATTGAGTCATAACGCTTGGTGGCCCCAACCGGGGTCTGTATGGTAGGGTCATACTCCTGGTATTTTTCCTGGTAATTATTACCGGCGTCATTTGATTTGCGGTTGGTAATATAAATAATAAGTTCCTGGTTAAGTTCTTCGATGGTGAGATCAGGTGCATTGGGCCCGTTCAAAACAGCAAAACAGTTGTCGAACAGGGTCTGGCATTTATCGTCAACCTGGCGAAGGAGGTCAACCGACTCCAGGTTGGTCCCTGAAATGGTACGTGCCCATGGAATACCCACGGTGATGTAGTTACATGCACCGGGAAGGAGGGTAAATTCACCTGCCGATTCCATGAAACGACGGTCGGATGGATTATTGCCTGCAGTGGCTTCCGTCCATGTCCCGGGCTTATTAGGCTCAAGTCCGTTAGTTCCCCAGAGGCAGGGGTCTGAATCGCCGGGGAACATGAAATCGCATACGGGGCCGTAACCGCCGCCATTCAGCAGGTTTCCGTTACCACCGTATACCATCTTGGTGTTATCAAGCCAGATCCCTTTGAGGTAATTATAATATTGAGGGGCATATGAGGGATCCTGCATATAAGCAGGCACCCCTGCATTGTTGTGATATACAAAGCGGCGCATGCCGAAACGTTCATTATCAACGATACCATCACCGAAATTAATACCGTTGATGGCTTCGGTTTTCACAAGAACAGGGGCTGTATACTCGTTGTTGGCACCCCAGGTCATGTCGATCACCTGGTTGTTGTAAGCCACAATGTCGCACCTGTTAGGCATTTTCTTGAA
>CAIJYT010000216.1 GCA_903824935.1 uncultured Bacteroidales bacterium
CCTGCCTGCAGGATGGTTTGCCTCCGCGTATTCCTGTTCAGCCCGGCAATGGCCTCAAATGCCGCGTAAACAGCATTCATCCCGCTGCTGCATAAAAAGAGGTTCTTTGTGGAACCCGTATCATAAGCCTGGCATAATTCTGTTTTAATTGCGTCGGATGCACCGGTTTGTTCGTATAGGTCTTCCTCCTGCTTTGCGGGAATCAACCCCCGGGAAAACAAAATATCTTCCGCCTTTCTTGAAGAGAGGAGTATCCCGGTATGTTTTATAAAATCCTGAATCTCCTTGAGCCGGGGATTGTCCGTGACGGTCAGCAGAAAAACTGAGCCTTCTTCCTCAATGAATTCAAATGAAGTATTAAATTTCCGGCCGGCAATGGCAAGTGCTTTGCGGGACATTAAAGGCAACATTTCCATTCCCTCCGGGATCCGGTGTCTCTTCCTGAGATAAACCAATAATTTTTCAACCAGCTTGTTCATGAAAAAACGGGGGTACCCGGACCTCATTTTGCCGGTAACCCCGGGATCATTTTCCTCATAGCCGATCACGTCGGCCATGGTGGGCAGGCTGACCGACACTGCGTGCAAATTATTTAACGGGAGCGGCGACCCGACCGGGATGGGTTGCAGGTATGGATTCATGATTCAGCGTTTTATTTTAAGGCGTGCATAATATCATCGATCAGGTCCTGGGTATCTTCAAGTCCGACCGAGATTCTCACCGTGGCCCTGGTCAGGCCAATTTTGACAAGGTCGGCTTCAGAAAAGGTTGCGTGGCTCATCTTTGACGGAATTTCCATTCTCGAATCGGAAGATCCGAACGAAGGTTTTTCCCCGAATAATTCTGATTTCCTGATCATTTCTTCTGCCTTTGATTCGGAAACAAGGTTCACGGTGAACACCGCCGGCATAATCTTCATTTGCTTCTTTGCAAGGTCATATTGCGGGTGATCAGGCAGCCCGGGGAATTTCACCTGCACCACATCCGGGTGTGTTGCCAGGAACATTGCAATTTTCAGCGTGCTCTGCTCCTGTATTCTCATCCGGTAGGGCAGCGTTGGCAATCCAAGCGATACCAGGAACGCATCGAAGGGACTCTGGGCTCTTCCTTCGGCGTTCGATAAATACCTGACTTTTTTCACCATATCCGGATCCTTTGAAACGATGGCCCCTGCGGTGACACTTCCATGGCCGGAGACAAATTTCGTGGTGGAGAACACCGAAAAATCGGCGCCGAAACCGAGCGGTTGTTGCGATGCAAACGTGGCCAGGCTGTTGTCAACGGCAAAAAGGATTCCGTACTTTTTTGCCAGTGCGGCAATCGCAGCCAGGTCAAGGATTTTCATCCCGGGGTTGGTGGGTGATTCACACAGGATCAGTTTATAATCCCCCTGCGTGATAACCTGCTCAACCTCATCCGGTTTTGAAAAATCAACATAGCTGGTTCTGATGTTGTTTTTTTCCTTCAGTACATCCAGCAGCCGGTAGGTGCCCCCGTAGCAATCCTTCTCCACCAGCACAGCATCCCCGGTCCTGAGCGTAACGTCAAACAGCAGGGCCAGGGCGCTCACCCCGGTGTTCGTGCAGGTACAGCCGGCACCTCCTTCGGCCCTGGAGAATATATTCTCCAGGGCGTTCCGGGTGGGGTTGTCCGACCGTGAATAGTCATAAATCCTGTCATTCCCCTGCTGCCTTTTCAGATCGAATGTGGCGGTGTTATAAATGGGAAGATGGGAGGCTCCCTTGTCATCGGGAACGTCACAGTAATGGACAATGTTTGCAAGCAGGGTTTCGAGTTTCACAGCAATTGTTTAGGTTTCATGACAACAAAAGTATGGATTTCAGGGATTGGAGCCGTTGCGACACATCACATTAACCTGCAAACCATCGTGATGGGCGCTTCCCCGGTTTCAGCCTACCTTGTCGTTCAACGATGCGACAGGGTCCTCACTTTGCAAACAATTCATACATCGCAATTTCCGACGAATAAATAAAGTCGGAAGCCATGGGTTATTCTGAGCCTTCATGTTTGAACGGGAGTCCGGGCAATCTGGCATACAGGGCAAGTAATTGAAATACTCTGTCTGTAATCTTATCTGCAGGCACCTGTTAAAGCTTGTAATCGTTCACCTCTTTCGGGTGGCAGTTGTTGATGAAACTGACGGCCGCCACGTTCTCGGCGCGGCCTTTGCGGATGAAGATATCAGCGCTCAGGGTATAGGCATCGCTTCGGTTTGCATCATACAGCAACAGGTAGCCGATCAGGATGTTGGCCGCCATTTCGACCAGCCTGCGCGAATGGAAATCGAAATACTCGTTGTCGTTGTATTCGCTGATCTTCTCGACGGTTTTGGCAAACTGCTCGGTCATTTTTTCAAGCGAGCTCCTGAGGTATTCCAGTTCACGTTTCACCGGGAAGGTTGCCCTGTCGCGCATGGCGGAAAGATACCCTCCATTCCCCACGTAGCGGATGGCTGCGACCACCTGCAACTGCGAGGTGCCTTCATAAATCGAGGTGATC
>CAIJYT010000217.1 GCA_903824935.1 uncultured Bacteroidales bacterium
CGCATATTAAAAGCTGAGTTCGAATAAAAATCATAATTTTGCCGCATGAGTGAAGGCACAGCACAGGTCAGGTTAAGTAAAGCCGCGAGAGAGTTCAATATCGGTATCGCTACCGTAGTGGAATACCTTTCGAAGAAAGGGTTTACTGTAGACCGTGACCCCAATGGTAAACTTAGTGAGGAAATGTACAATCTCCTCCGGAAAGAGTTTGCCACAGAAAAACAGGTGAAAGAAGAATCCAAGAAGATTGAACTGGCCTTTGCTTCGCACCAGACAATTACTATTGAAGATAAAAAGACTGCGACCAAGGAAAGAGAAAAGGAACGCGAGGATCTCTTTATCAAAAATGTATCACTGGATTACGACAAGAGGCAATCGGAACAGCCTAAGAAGCCAAGGGAAATTCCTGTAAAGGAAACTCCCAGGGAAGCTCCGAAAGCTGAGCCAAAACCTGCCGAACCTGTAAAACCACCTGCCGAGAAAATACACGTTGCCGAACCTGCGCAAAAGGAAGAGGAAAAACCTGTAAAGAAAGCTCCCGAGCCTGTGATTGCAGAGGAAAAAGTTGTTGAAACAGAGGAAAAAGCAGAAAAAAAGCATTCAAAGAAAACCAATACTGAAGAAGAAGAGGCTGTTGCCGGAGAACAAGAAAAGAAAACCGATAAAACTGTCGGTGACCTTAAGATAATAGGCAAGATTGATCTCAAATCATTTGAGAAAAAACCTTCGAAAAAGGGTAAGGAAAAAGCTAAGAAAGAAGAGCTTCCCGAACCTCCTGTCACAGAACCTGCAGTGGTAGAGCCGGTTGAGGTCAAAGCTGAACCGGAGCCTGTTCAGGAAATCATTGAAGAAGTTATTTCGGAGCCGGTTGTAGAAAAGGTTGAGACCAACTTCCTGGCTATGGCAAAGATCAAACTTGAAGGACCGACTATCCTGGGGTCAATGATCCTGCCTGAACCGAAAAAATTTGAAAAGAAAAAGCAGCTGGTTGCTTCTTCTTCCGATGACTCCATCAAATCAAAGAAGAAAAAGCGTAAGCGCATTAAACGTACCGGCGGCGAAGTAGTAACGCCTGAGGCTCCGAAAACGACCGACAACAAGCCTCATTATGTAAAAGATAAAAAATACACCAGGGAAATCCAGAAGCCAGAGGTCACCCAGGAAGATATCGAACGCCAGATCAAGGAAACGCTTGCAAGGCTAAGTCCGAGCGGAAAATCGAAATCATCGAAATACCGCCGCCAGAAAAGGGAAGAAGTTAGCCAGAAGCTGCAGCAGGAACAGGAAAGGATAGAAGAAGGCAAAAAAGTCATCAAAGTCACCGAGTTTGTTACTGCAAATGAATTGGCCAACATGATGAACGTCAGTGTTACCGAGATCATCTCGACCTGTATGTCGCTGGGGCTTTTTGTCTCAATCAACCAGAGGCTTGATGCAGAAACGCTGACTCTTGTCGCCGATGAATTCGGTTACAAGCTTGAGTTTGTAAGCGTAGAAGTGCAGGAAGCCATCGACGGGCATAATGTCGAGGACAATCCTGAAGATATCCGTGACCGTGCGCCTATCGTAACAGTGATGGGCCATGTTGACCATGGAAAGACAAAATTGCTTGACTTTATCCGCTCAACCAATGTGGTTGCCGGTGAAGCCGGTGGTATAACCCAGCATATCGGGGCTTATGAAGTTGTTCTTGAGAACGGGAAAGCCATCACATTCCTTGACACTCCCGGCCACGAAGCTTTTACTGCCATGCGTGCAAGAGGAGCCAAGATTACCGATGTTGCAATTATCGTTATTGCTGCGGATGAAACCGTTATGCCCCAGACCAAGGAAGCCATCAACCATGCCATGGCAGCCGGTGTCCCTATCGTTTTTGCCATCAATAAAATAGACAAGCCGAACTCCAACCCCGAAAAGATCCGTGAGGAACTTTCAAAGATGAACATCCTTGTTGAGGAATGGGGAGGAAAATACCAGACCCAGGAAATTTCGGCAAAGACAGGACTGAACGTGAACGTATTGCTTGACAAGGTGCTGCTTGAAGCTGAAATGCTATACCTGAAGGCCAATCCTTCGCGTCTTGCCATTGGAACAGTCATCGAATCTTCTCTTGACAAAGGCCGGGGCTATGTTGCGAAGCTCCTGGTCCAGAACGGGACCATGCATATCGGCGACATTGTTCTTGCAGGTGCTACCTACGGAAGGATCAAAGCCATGTACAACGAGCGAAACCAGGCTATCAAAGAGGCAGGACCTTCAGCTCCCGTACTCATGCTTGGTCTTAACGGCGCACCCCAGGCAGGTGACAGCTTCAATGTCATGACCGATGAAAAAGAGACAAAGAATATCGCTACCAAGCGTCTGCAGCTCCAGCGTGAACAGGGACTGAGGACCCAGAAACATATCACCCTTGATGAGATTGGCCGCAGGATTGCTATCGGCGAATTCAAAGAGCTTAATATTATTGTCAAGGGAGATGTTGACGGTTCTGTTGAAGCCCTCTCTGACTCCCTGCTCAAACTCACCAATGAAGAGGTGGCTGTTAATGTTATTCATAAGTCAGTCGGGCAGATCACCGAATCGGATGTCCTGCTTGCTTCAGCTTCCAACGCAGTCATAGTCGGTTTCCAGGTGCGCCCCTCTGTAAGTGCGCGTAAACTCGCAGAAGCAGAACAGATCGACATCAGGCTTTACTCCATCATCTACCAGGCTATCGAAGAGATCAAATCGGCTATCGAAGGTATGCTTGCACCCGAGATCGAAGAGAAGATCACTTCCAACCTGGAGATCAGGGAAGTTTTCAAGATCACGAAAGTCGGTACTGTTGCAGGTTGTATGGTCCTCGACGGGAAGATCGCCAGGCAGACAAGCATCCGTATTATCAGGGATGGTATCGTTGTTTACACCGGAAAACTGGGTTCACTGAAACGTTTCAAGGATGATGTCAAGGACGTCTCTTCAGGTTTTGAATGCGGGCTGAACATTGATAATTTCAATGATATCAAGGTAGGAGATATCGTTGAAGGTTACGAATTAACCGAAATAAAGAGGAAACTGTAATCAACCCCTCTGCAGGGTCTCAAGCCTGTCGGGTCCGATGGATACCGTATCAATAGGCAATTCCACAAAGTCTTCAATAAACTTTATGTAATTCTTAAGCGGCAATGGCAGGTCTGCTATTGAATTCCTTGCATCTAATGAGGTATTCCATCCTTCCATCTCGGTATACAAGGGTTCAAGCCCTTCCGAAGAGAGTTCAAAAGGATATGAATTGAGCAGCTTGCCCGATTCCCTATATGATGTGCAAACGCTGAGTTTCTCGAACGGGTTCATCACATCTGCCTTCATCATGATAAGGCTGTCGACACCGTTCAGCATGATTGAGTATTTCAGGGCGGGGAGATCAAGCCAGCCGCAACGCCTTGGCCTGCCTGTAGTGGAACCAAATTCCCGTCCGCCTTCCCTTAGCCTGTTGCCTGTTTCATTGATAAGTTCAGTGGGAAAAGGCCCGCTGCCAACGCGGGTGCAGTATGCCTTGAATATACCGAAGACTCTCCCGATATTATGAGGGGAGACTCCGAGGCCTGTACAAACACCGGCAGCAACCGTGCTGGAAGAAGTAACAAAGGGGTAAGATCCGAAATCTACATCAAGCATGGTCCCCTGAGCTCCTTCAGCAAGTACTGAACGTCCTTCGGCAAGGCTTTTGTTGATGAATACTTCTGCATCCACCACCTTAAGCTCCTTCATCTTCTCAATGGATTCAAACC
The DNA here is from genome assembly GCA_903824935.1 of uncultured Bacteroidales bacterium. Classification (GTDB taxonomy): domain Bacteria; phylum Bacteroidota; class Bacteroidia; order Bacteroidales; family FEN-979; genus CAIRDP01. The sequence continues at coordinate 3,771 of CAIJYT010000217.1, forward strand.
AGAGGGCCTCATATTCGTCAAACGGGAGGTTGTCAAGAGTGAAGCTCCCGGTATCAGATCCGTAAGAGTTGATGATCTGCATGTGCAACACCTTCAGGCTTTCATACATTTTCCTGAACCCCGGATAACAGATATTGCCTACCCTGATGCCATTCCTGGCATATTTATCGGTATAGGTCGGACCAATCCCTTTCAACGTCGATCCTATCTTGGCATCTTTCTTTGCGCTTTCATAAACAGCGTCGAGCAGCCGGTGTGTCGGCAGGATCAGGTGGGCACGGTTTGCTATAAGAAGGTTATCAGCCGGATTCATACCTGCCTCCCTGAGTTTGTCTATTTCACGGAAAAGTATAACCGGGTCGATGATCACTCCGTTCCCAATAACATTCATGGAATTTTTATGAAAAATTCCCGACGGGATGGTATGCAGAACGAATTTTTTGCCGTCAAATTCAATGGTGTGCCCTGCATTGGGCCCCCCCTGGAATCTTGCAATGACATCATAACGCGGAGAAAACACATCCACAATCTTTCCTTTTCCTTCATCCCCCCACTGGAGACCCAGGATTACATCAACCTTCATCTGAAATAAGTTTATTTTTTGGACCTGGACTGACCGTAAAATGTAAGGGAGTAGCTTGTAGCCTCAACATTGAAGAGCTTTTCCACATGTTCGCGGATCTCTTCAACACGGGGATCATAGAACTCAAGTACTTCACCGCTGTCGGCGAAAATAAAGTGATCATGCTGCTTGAAAAGATTCGATTTTTCAAACTGGGCATAATTCGTTCCAAACTGGTGCCTGGTTACCAGCCCGCAATCCAGCAGCAGTTCAATCGTATTATATAAAGTAGCACGGCTAACCCTGTATTTATGATTCTTCATCCGGATATACAGGGTCTCAATATCAAAATGCCCGTCGGTAGCGTAGATCTCCTTAAGAATGGTGTACCTCTCCGGCGTCTTGCGATGGCCGTGCTTTTCAAGATATTCCGTAAAAAGCTTACGAACATTTTCAAAGGTATCTTCGGATGGTTTTTTCATTAGTGAAAATTTTAAGTAAAGGTATGAAATTAAAATTATTTAGAACAAATAAAAATTAAAAAATTAATCAACACGCCTTACCGTGGTGACGCCTTCAATAAATTTCAATTTTTCCAGCACGTTATTTAGGGTGGTGGCATCCCTCACGAAAAGGCTGATCTTCCCCTCTGTAATCCCTTTATCTGCCTGTATATTAAATGCCTGTATATTCAGATTCAACTCATTTGAAATGATCTTCGTGATCTCATTGATAAGGCCTTTTTTATCGATCCCGTTGATACTGATGCTTGTGAGGAATGAAATGAACTCGTTATTGGTCCAGTTCAGTTTTACAAAATGGATACCGTACTGGGAGATCATATCCATTGCCTGGGTGCATTTGGTCCTGTGGATGACAGTCTTGCTGCTCTCTGAAGGTATAAGGCCTATCACATCATCGCCCGGGATGGGGTTGCAGCAGCCTGCCACCTGGTACCCGTAGCTGGTAACATCACCCTGGAGATCTTCTTCCATATAGCTTGCCGGGCTTTCCGGATGGGGTGCAGAACCTGTCCCTGCTTCGGAATGCAGTACGGACTTATTACCGGCTGAGTTTCTTGAAACGTAGTTGATCCAGCCGTCACGGTAATTGGAGGCGGCGAATATCTTGACATCCTTCAGCCCGATCTTATCGGTTGCGGCAGAATAATAAAGATCAACCATTGTTGGAAAATTATTTACTGCCTGGAATTGCTTTATCTGTTCCTGCTTGAAGTCCACGCTGAATTGCCTGAACCATTTTTCCAGTTTTTCCTTACCCTGCTTGCTGAATAGCTTCTTTTCTTCCTTGACTGCCTGTTTGATATTCGTTTTGGCCCGGGTTGTCACCACATAAGTAAGCCATTCTTCACGCGGTGTTTGCTTGCTTGAAGTTATCACCTCAACCTGCTGCCCGTTCTTCAGGGGCTGGTTAATGGGTACAAGTTTTTTATCAACCTTGGCGCCGATACAGGTGTTCCCCAGTTCGGAATGTATGGCGTAGGCAAAGTCCAGAACCGTTGAATTTGCCGGGAGTATCCTCATTTCGCCCGATGGTGTGAAAACAGAGATCTCGTCCAGGAAGAAGAATCCCTTCACGTCATCAATAAATGACAGGGCATCCGAATCAGGCGACTCAATCATTTCCTTGATACGGTCAAGCCAGTTATCCAGCTTGCTGCTGATGTTAAAAGATTCCTTGTATTTCCAGTGTGCGGCATATCCCCTTTCGGCCACCTCGTCCATTCGCCTGGTCCTGATCTGTATTTCGACCCAGTGGCCGGTATGGCCCATGACAGTGGTATGCAGCGCTTCATAACCGTTTGCTTTGGGAATTGAGATCCAGTCACGCAGGCGGTCCATATTTGGAAGATAATGATCCGTAACAATGGAATACACTTTCCAGGCATCCGATTTTTCACTTTCAATGGGAGTGTCGATCACAATGCGGATTGCGAAAATATCATAGATCTCTTCAAAAGGGACTTCCTTTTTCTTCATTTTCTGCCAGATGGCAGCTACAGATTTTTCCCTGGCTTTTATAGTGTATTTAAATCCCTGCTGGATGAGGTCCTGCCTGATGGGATGTATGAATTTGCTAACAAACCTGCTTCGCTCCCGGGCCGTCGACCTAAGTTTGCCAACCAGGGTTTCATAAACTTCAGGTTCGGTATATTTCAGTGCGAGATCTTCAAGTTCGCTTTTTATTGCATGAAGACCAAGCCTGTGGGCCAGGGGTGCATATAAAATCCCGGTTTCCGACGAGATCTTCAGTTGCTTGTCCGAAGGCAGGGCATCAAGAGTCCTCATATTGTGCAGGCGGTCGGCAAGTTTGACAAGAATAACCCTTACATCATCTGAGAGGGTCAGAAGAAGACGCTTGAAATTCTCGGCATGGACTGTTGTTGTCCTCTGGTCAAAAATCCCCTTGATCTTGGTGAGGCCGTCGATGATTGATGCGACTTTCTCACCGAACAATCCACGTATATCTTCAAGAGTGTATTCAGTATCCTCAACAACATCATGCAACAGGGCGCAAACGATGGATGTTGCTCCAAGTCCTATTTCTTCCACACAGATGGTGGCAACTCCCAGGGGGTGGAAAATGTATGGTTCCCCGCTTTTCCTGCGCATATCATGATGTGCTTCCAGGGCCATGCGGAATGCCTTGCGCACAATCTTCCTGTCATCGGGATTTCTGGGTTTCCAAAGCCTGAGCAGATTGCGGTAGCGTTTCAGGATCTCCTGGTTCTCTGTATCAGGTGTAACTTTAGCTTTCATCAGTAATAGACTCAATCGTCATGCAAAAATAGCTTAAAATTTAGAATGGTTTGAAATAAGATTTGGTTCGAAATGAATAACCCTGGCTCTAAAATTACTACTTTTGATATCCTATTAAATCATCTCATGCCAGGAAGTTCAACCTCTCTATTCCGCAGTTTACTTTTCCTTACTTTGCTGAATATCCCGGTATTCCTCTTTGCTACCCACCAGAGGGCCGCAGAGATCACATTCCGGCACTTAAGCGGACTCACCTATGAGATCACCCTGATATCTTACACAAATACACTGAGCCCTGTTAACAATGCCAGGAATTATCTCGAAGTAAGCTGGGGTGACGGAACCTCTGACCTGATCCCAAGGGTGCAGTCAATATTTCTGCCCGACACCATTCGTTATAATAAATACCTCGGGCAACATACCTATGCGGGACCATCCTCTTCCCCTTATGTCATTTCATGCGAAGACCCGAACAGGAACCTGGGAATTATGAACATCCCGAATTCAGTGAACATCCCCATGTTCATTTATTCTGAACTAACAATAAGCCCTTACCTGGGGGACGACAACTCGCCTATTCTCCTGGTTCCTCCTGTGGATAATGCCTGTGTAGGAGAGCCGTTCTATCATAATCCCGGAGCATATGACCCCGACGGCGACAGTCTCTCATATAAACTGGTGACCTGTCTTGGCATTAACGGCTTGCCTATACCCGGCTACACCCTGCCCCCACCGGTGAATTCCTGCCACATCAACCCTCTCACAGGTGACTTTTCATGGATAAGCCCGTCTCAGCAGGGGGAATATAACATTGCAATTCTCATCGAGGAATGGAGGAACGGTATCAGGATAGGATGCGTGGAACGGGATATGCAGATTAATGTCGTTGCATGCAATAACAGGCCGCCTGTCATAGATTCCATTGCCGACACCTGTGTTGAAGCCGGCCATGCCCTATGGTTTCCCGTCAGCGCCCACGATCCCGACACTGCCGATATAGTTACGCTGACCGCGATTGGCGGCCCTTTCATTCTCACACAAAGCCCCGCCTACATGGATCCTGACACCGCACAGGGACAGGGGCATGTGACGAGTATTTTCCATTGGCCTACTGTTTGCCAACATGTTAAGAAAAACCCTTACCAGGTATATTTTAAAGCTCAGGATAACGGATCACCTGTCAGGCTTGTCGATATAAAGTCCATGAAGATCCTTGTGATAGGCCCCAGGCCTGAGAACCTGGCCACAACTGCTATTGCAAATTCAATTAACCTCAGCTGGTCGGCTTACAGCTGTACAAATGCAAAAGGGTTTTATATCTACCGCAAATCGGATTCCACCGGATACCAGCCTGCCTACTGCCAGACAGGGGTACCTGCTTACCTTGGATACAAAAGGATAGACTTGATCAACGACATCACTGCCACAGGCTACCTCGACAACAACCAGGGAGCCGGGCTTAACCGCGGGATCAAGTACTGTTACCTGGTGACAGCTTTCTTTGCCGACGGCGCTGAGGGCTATGCGTCAAATGAAGCCTGCGCTGAACTTAAAAAAGACGTGCCCATAATTACCAATGTCAGCATTAAAACTACAGACCTGAACCTTGGTTCCCTATACCTTGCCTGGTCAAAACCCACACAACTTGATACTATCCAGGCCCCTGGCCCCTACAAATACCTTGTGTACCGTTCCAGGTCTGATCAGCCCGGCCAGTATTCACTGATCGATTCATTGTTTGACCTTAACGATACGATCAGGCCGGATACCCTGCTGAACACTGTGGGATTTTCCTTCACTTACAGGATAGACCTGTATAATCTCACACCCGGTAAATTCTTCTTCATAGGATCTTCACAGCCTGCATCCTCGATGTTCCTGAGACTTTCGCCTTCCGACAAAAGGATGCGCATGCACTGGAGTAATGATGTCCCATGGAACAACACTTCCTTTGCGATTTTCAGAAGTGATGCATTTGACGGCCTCTACGACTCGGTGGGATTTTCATTAAAGCCATCATATGTTGACCGCAACCTGGTCAACGGCAAAAGCTATTATTATAAGGTGAAAAGCAGGGGAAGTTATTCATCGGGTGGTTTTATTGATCCTATTATCAATTTTTCACAGAAAACAGGGGGAGTGCCGGTCGATAATGTTCCTCCATGCCCTCAGATCCTAAGCGATTCGGTTAACTGTGACATGTTCTTTAACTACCTGCACTGGAGAAATCCCGGTGACACCTGCGGCACCGACATCGCAAAGTACTATATCTGTTTCAGTCAGTCACCGGGCGGAAAACCTGTTATTATCGATTCCCTGCTGAACCCGGGAGATACGGTTTACATCCACAGGCAGGCGAACTCAGTGGTGGGCTGCTACAGTATTATTGCCGTTGATTCGACAGGCAACAGAAGTGATTACAGCAATACCATTTGTGTTGATTATACCGCATGCCCGGGATATACCCTTCCGAATGTCTTCACACCGAATGGTTCAGGATTCAATAACTTTTTTATACCGATCAAAAACGCCTCGGTTGATCATATCGATATGAAGATATTCGACCGATGGGGAAGGCTGGTGTTCAAGACATCCGATCCTGCTGTAAACTGGGACGGCAATGATATGAATACCAAAGCCGCCTGCTCCGATGGAACTTATTTCGTTATATGTGATGTTTATGAGATCACCCTGGCGGGGATTCAGAAACGGACGATAACAGGCTCGGTTACGATCCTCAGGTAAGGTTTTCATTGATTGATCCAGTGAGTGAGTTTTTCGTTTATCGCTTATGGATTGAATAATGAATATCGTTCGGCGAAGCCGTGATAAGCATACAAAAGAAATAAACAATTGGTGCGAATAATAACGAATTTTGAATTGCGAATTTCGCAGATGGCTCATTCACGGTTCACGATTCACGACTCACGGTTCACGATTTTTTTGTATCTTTGCACCTGTGAAAAACATCCGTAACTTCTGCATTATCGCCCATATAGATCATGGGAAATCTACCCTGGCCGATCGTCTTCTGGAGACTACCGGTGCAATCTCCGAACGGGATTACCAGAACCAGGTTCTGGATGACATGGACCTTGAACGCGAACGGGGTATCACTATTAAAAGCCATGCCATCCAGATGAATTACAAGCATAAAGGTGAGGATTACGTTCTCAATCTCATCGATACTCCGGGGCATGTGGACTTTTCCTATGAAGTTTCCCGCGCAATAGCTGCCTGTGAAGGGGCCCTTCTGGTGGTTGACGCCACACAGGGAATACAGGCACAGACCATTTCGAACCTTTACCTCGCAATAGATCACAACCTTACCATCATTCCTGTCCTCAATAAGATCGATATGGAAGCTGCAATGATCGAGGAAGTGAAAGACCAGATCGTTGACCTGCTCGGATGCGAGCGCGAAGAGATCCTTGAGGCAAGCGCCAAGACCGGTATAGGCATAGATGCTATCCTTGAAGAAATTGTTAATAAGATCCCTGCTCCAAAGGGTGATCCCGAAGCTCCCCTCCAGGCCCTGATCTTCGATTCACTATACAACTCTTTCAGGGGAATTATTGCTTATTTCAGGATATTCAACGGCAGCATCCGCAAAGGGGACCATGTGAAATTCAATGCAACAGGCATGGAATACCATGCCGATGAAGTGGGCATTCTTCGCCTGAAGCAGGAACCCAGGAATGAAGTTTTTACTGGCGACGTTGGGTATATTATTTCAGGGATAAAATCAAGTAAAGAAGTACAGGTCGGTGACACCATCACTCACGTTGACAACCCATGCGAAAAAGAGATAGAAGGCTTCCGCCCTGTTAAACCTATGGTTTTCGCCGGCATCTACCCCACCGATGCCGATGACTATGAAGAATTAAGGAACTCACTCGAAAGGCTCAAGCTTAATGATGCTTCCCTTACATTTGAGCCTGAAGCCTCGATCGCGCTTGGCTTTGGATTCCGTTGCGGATTTCTCGGGCTGTTGCATATGGAGATCGTCCAGGAACGTCTCGACAGGGAATTCGATATGGATGTGATCAACACCGTTCCTAACGTTTCCTATAAGGTATATACTAACAAGGGGGAGGTCCTTGATGTTTACAATCCCTCAGGGCTTCCCGAGCCGAATTACATCGAGCATATGGAAGAGCCTTATATTACGGCAAACATCATCACTAAAGCCGAATATATAGGCCCTGTCATCAAACTCTGCATGGATAAGCGGGGCACCCTTAAAAACCAGGTTTACCTGACCACCGACCGTATTGAATTAACTGCAGAACTTCCTTTGGGTGAAATTGTCTTCGATTTCTACGATAAACTGAAAAGCATTTCCAAAGGTTATGCTTCATTTGACTACCATCCCATTGGATACCAGACTGCCGACCTGGTCAAACTTGACATCCTGCTCAACGGGGAAATTGTAGATGCCTTGTCGGCCCTCATAACCCGAAACAACGCCTATGATTTCGGCAGGAAATTCTGCGAAAAACTCAAGGAGTTCATTCCACGCCAGCAATATGACGTGGCAATCCAGGCTGCTATCGGAGCAAAGATCATTGCCCGGGAAACAGTAAAGGCAGTCAGGAAAGACGTGACAGCCAAGTGCTATGGTGGTGATATAACCCGTAAGCGCAAACTCCTGGAGAAACAGAAAAAAGGCAAAAAAAGGATGAGGCAGATTGGTAATGTTGAAGTACCGCAAAAAGCCTTTCTGGCAGTACTCAAACTTGATTCTTAACGGTGATCCGTATCACCAGTCACCAGTCACGGTTCACGGTTCACGGTTCACGGTTCACGGATTTACCATCCCAGCAGGGTAATCCCAACAGCCCACGGGTAAAGCACAGGCCCCTGGTTATTCTGGAACATAGGCGTGAGTGAATAGGTGGCAAACAGGTTGAGGAATGACCAGCCGATCCTGAAAGAAGCATCAAGTTTGAACGGACTTAGGTGGTATGCCCCGTGAGAGCGCACCACATTGTCGTCTACATAGTATGAAGCAACCCTGCTTCCGTTTGCATCCGCAAGATAGTATGTCTGATCTATGCTGCTGTATTTTTGTTTTGAATAGGAACAAATACGGATACCCCCGATTACACCCAGGGAAACATGGAAACTCTTCAGGTTGCGCTTCGGGCTTGTCTGGTATTCAAACAATAATGGTATATTAAGGTAGCCAACAAAAAGCTTGTCCTGCTGCAGGCTCACATAATTGTTATTCCCATCCTTTACCTTAAATGCAACAAGACTGGCACTGTCGGGGATCATAACATAACTCCCGGTAAAATAATAGTTGCTCAGCTGGAAACCAAGCCCCGTCGTAAACCCCAGTTTGTTCTTTGCAAGGTTTACATTGAATTCGAAAGGGTTCAGGTTAACCACCATGGACCGTGCGGTGTTCATATTCATATAAGAATATTTGGGATCGAAATTCATATTGAATTTATCGTTCACATACCCGTTTAAACCAAGCTCAACCCCTGCCCAATGGCCATTATATTTACCTTTCTTATGAAACGGCCATGAAGGGAATTCCCTCCAGTTCTTCATCTCCCTGGTTCTTACATAAACCACCATCGAATCCCTGCCTATCTTTTTTATAGTGACACCCTCCATTTCAACTTTTGCCGAATCACTGCAGGAATGATGCCCGTGTTCTTTTTTAACCTGGGAATATCCTGAAAACGAGAACAGTACTGTCATCAGCAGTACCAGGATAAAAATACATGATCGTTTCATATGGTATATCTTTAAATGAATATGACTTCTTTGACATGCAATAGACGAAGAGCTTTTCAATATGTTACAAAAAATAAATGGCGAAAAGCGAACCGCGCTCGCCTTAGGCGGAATATGCACAAAAATGAAATTAACGTTGTACGAATAAACAGCGAGCATTTATTAGCCATGGGTAATTCAAAGTTCAAAATTCGTTGATCAATATTCGATATTCAATCCTTATCCTTAAAGAACCTTTTTTCGAAATTAACCAGGTACAGCTTCTTTGTTGCCCTTGTGACAGCGGTA
>CAIJYT010000218.1 GCA_903824935.1 uncultured Bacteroidales bacterium
TGAGCGGATGCCGGAAAGACATGACTTCGACGGATAATTCCAACCCCTCGAAATTCACCGAACTGAAAGTTGATCCTTCATTTACATTCGATAATTACGTCATCCTGAATATGAACCTCAGTGTCAACTCTTCGGTTTCGAGCAGCATGAACATCATCCAGGTCTATGAGGATGATCCCGGGCATGGTAAACTTATCGTGTCGGGTGTAACCTATGGAAGCCAGTCATATACTAACAACATCAGGGTCCCGAAAGCAGCGAAAAACCTTTATCTCACCTATAATTCTTCCGACGGCAAACATGAATCGGCTATAGTAAGTATCGACGGTTCAAGTTTATTTTATGTGTTCGGAGGGACCAAATCCGGAGAAAGCCTTGAAAATTCCTGAGGAACAGGTACATCCATTACAACCAATCAAAGCAGTGTTACCGTTGGATCAGGAGCGACATATTATGTCCCTTACGGTTCTACAGTTACAATACAAAACCTCACCGTGAGCACTGGTGGTACCTTTAATAACTGCGGTACTGTTACGGTCAATAATCTCAATGTCGCTGCTACCAATGGTGTCATCAATAACAACGGGACATTCACTCTTTCAAGCAGTGTTGATTACAAAGGAACTTTCATTAATAACGCCACTTTGAACGTTACCGGCGAATACAAAACCAACTCAGGCGGACTTGTTACAAACAACTGTTCCATGTATGTTACCGGTTCAGTATTTACAACAGGAAGCGGCAGTTTTACAAATAACGGCTATCTTAAACTTATTGGGAATGACGGAAGCATTAAAACGACCGGAAACGGTGTACTTACCTTAGGAGCCCAGAGTTTGCTCGACTGTTTGTATTTTGACCTTGAAGGATCATGCGTTGGTCCTGTAACAGCTTCATACGCCGGAATAAAAACTATTGACGGAAAGTCTACCGGCGGAGCCAGTATCTCAGGATACGTAGATTTCTGCGCCAGCGGTAATATTCAGCCCGATAACGGTTCTTACGGAACTCATGTAACTTTCTGCACTCATAGCGTGGCTATTCCCAGTTGTTCTAATCCTGTTGCCCCTGTTATTACCAGCGCTCTTACAGCTGCTGGTACAGCAGGTGTGGCCATTACTCCATATGTTATCACCGCCACAGGGACCAACCCTATAACCTATAATGCAACCAACCTCCCTTCAGGCCTTACCTTTAACAGCGGCACCCATACCATTTCGGGCACCGTTGCAACTGCCGGAGTATACAATATTATTCTTACTGCTGATAACGCGGTGGGCACTGACACTAAAACCCTGGTCCTCACGATTGCTGCTGCTGGCTCTCCTCCGGTTATCACCAGTCCGTTGACAGCCACAGGAACAGCCGGCAGTCCTTTCAGCTATACCATTACTGCTTCAGGAGATAATACACAGGCCTGTACGATGACCTTCACTACAAGTACACTGCCAGCCGGACTTACCCTGCAGGGTGGTAATGTAATCGGGGGATCTCCGACCACTGCAAATACTTATGATATTACCCTGACCGCTACGAATTGTCACGGGACTGATGTTAAACACCTGATCCTGACGGTTGGAGCAGCAGGAGTTGCTCCTACAATCACAAGTCTTCTGACGGCAAGCGGTACGGCCGGGACCGTTTTTACACCTTATACTTTAACCGCAACCGGAACAGCCCCCATCACCTTAAATGCCACGAATCTGCCGGCAGGCCTTTCATATGATGCAGGCACACACCAGATCACCGGGACTCCGACAACACCAGGGACAACCAACGTAACCCTTACAGCAACAAACGCATACGGCACCGATGTAAAAACTCTGGTAATCACCATTGCCGCGGGTGCAGGAACGCCCCCGGTCATTCAGCCGCCACTTACAGCCTCAGGAACAATAGGATTACCGTTCACACCTTATTTGGTAAGCGCAACAGGTACATCGCCGATAACCTATACTGCTACCGGTTTACCCTCCGGGTTGTCATTTGATCCTTCATCCCATACGATCACAGGAACACCCACTGTATCCGGCACCTTCAACGTACCGCTGACTGCAACTAACAGCGTGGGCTCCGATAACAAAACGCTGGTAATAACCATTGCATCAGGCGGAGGCGGCTCAATCATCTCTTACTATCCGAACGCAGTGGACTACGGTACCTTTGTTTTCGAAGACCTGTGGCCATACTATGGTGACTATGACTGCAACGACCTGGTGGTGAACTTCCAGTACATGATTACATCGAATATCCAGAACCAGATCACGGATATCCAGGCTACCTTTATCTTTAAAGCTGCCGGTGCATCCATGAACAACGGATTCGGGTTTGTATTGAATACCAATCCTGCAAATGTTGCAAGTGTTACAGGGTATACCCAGTATGGCAGTGCTGTGACCTATGATCCGAAAGGATTTGAAGCCGGGCATTCCAATATAACTGTCATTATTCCAGTTGATGCGGTAAATACCATGTTTGGCGGTGGATTTATCAATACCATAGTTGGCAATGGATACGTCCAGCCGGTTACAAAGGTGATCAACATCCATTTTGCAACACCTCAGTCCAATGTTGGTGATCTGCCTTGGAACCCGTTTATTTTCCAGAACCAGGTAAGAAGCCATGAGATCCATATGAAGAACCAGCCTAATACTGATTTTGCAAACCTGGCCTTATTCCATACCGGTAATGATGGATCGGTCCCGGGACAGAATTACTATTATGCTTCATCCACCGGCTTACCCTGGGCATTTGAGATCCCGGTCAACTTCGACTATCCGGCAGAGACGAAAGACATCCTGAACTGCTATAACCATTTTGCGGAATGGGCTCAGGGGCCTGTAGGTCCTTCAAATCCTTATAATGACTGGTATACGAATACGGCAGGTTACAGGAATGCCGCCAATCTCTGGCATCAATAATTCATAACACTTGGTTTTGCTTTTGGTTAGGAGAGGCCGTCCCGAAATGGGCGGCCTCTTTTTTTTCAACCGGAAACCCGGGTGGTGGATTAGTTGTGGGTCACGATTGCCGGTAATATTACTACATATGCTAAGATGATGAATACACTTACTAATTATTAATTGAATCAGGCACTTGATTTTTCGTACTTTTGTTTGTAAGCTATTATGACCAAAAGCGAAAATTATGAAAACTATAACCCGTATTATTGTAAGATGCACAGCTGGCCTTGCTGTTCTTCTGATTTTAGCTGGCCTGGTATCATCATGTAAGAAGGATACCTCAGGCGGACAGGCTCCATCTGATGCGCCAAAACACATGAACGATCTTAAAGTTGCGTCCGGCTTCAGCTGGAACACCGATCATGATGTGACCTTTGATATTTTTGCGAAGGATAACCAGGACGGCCCCGTCAGCAAAGTCCGTTTTGACGTTTATACAAAAGACCCTGCACAGGGCGGAGAGTTGCTGTTCAGCGGACTGACTGGAGATGACGGGCTTTTCCATTACATACGTCCGATCCCCGGCACGCTTCAGAAGGTGACTATAACCACAAAGTTTCTGGGTATTGGTCGAATGCATTCAGTAGATGTAACGGGTGACCATGCCAGCTGCATTTTCGGTGGTAAATTCCCCGATCCCGGGCGCGTAAAATCAACCATGGGGTATACACCCGTCCCGGGCATGCCAAAAGTTTATTATATGGGATCTTTCGATTCCGACGGAGTCCCGGCTTACTTTGAACCAGTCAATGATGTAATCCCAGCTTCTTTACTGGCCGATATTAACGCAACTCTCCCCGAGGGAGTTTCGGTTCCGGCACATCATCCTGAATATCTAACGAATACTGCGCCCACTCAGCTCACCCTCCTTGAACTTTGTGATGTATATGTGACCTTTGTGTCAGAAGGTGCAGGATTTAGAAATTGTATTGGTTTTTATGTCTATAACACAGGGACACCCCCAACAAGTGTCAGCCAGATCGATTCAATAAAAATTGTTTTCCCGAATGCGTCATCATCAGGCAGCGGAGGGAATTTGCATGCAGGTAACAAAGTTAAGATAGGCCGTTACCCGGCAGGAAAAACCATAGGCTGGGTTGTGTTCGCCAATGGATGGAATGGAAGCAATGTTACAGCAGGCAACTGGACAGTTTATTCTACAAACAGCCTGAACCCTGAAACCAATATAACCCTGCAGCGCCATATCGTATTGCTTCGCAACCCAAGCCTGCATAATATACTCTTTGGAGTTGAAGACTGGCGCCGTGATGACGGGGGTTGCGACAACGACTTCAACGATGTGGTACTGAACCTTGTTTCGAATCCTGTGGAAGCTGTCGACCAGAGTAACTACCCCCCGATGATTCCTTCAAATCCTGATTCAGATGGTGATGGTGTACCCGACAATCTTGACGATTATCCCCATGATGCTTCGAGGGCTTTCAACAACTATTATCCCAGCGCTACAGGTTACGGAACCGTGGCTTTTGAAGACCTCTGGCCTGGCAAGGGAGATTATGATATGAATGATCTGGTTGTTAATTACAGGTTCAACCAGATTACAAACTCAGCCAATAAGGTTGCCGAGATCACGGCAAAACTCATACCGGTAGCACAGGGAGCGAGCTTAGAGAATGGATTTGCATTCCAGATCGGAACCGCGCCATCCAACATAACCAGTGTCAGCGGGTATGACCTTCATCATTCCCTATTTGCACTTGCAGGAAACGGCACCGAAACCGGACAGTCAAAATCGGTGATCCCGGTGTTTGACAATGCCTATGACCAGCTGCCGTACCCGGGATCGGGAATCGGCGCCAACACTACGATAGGAGCAACTTATGTAACACCTCATGAGCTCAACCTTGACATCGTTATGAAGTCGGGCGGAGTCTCCATCCTGGAAACCGGCACCCCGCCATATAACCCGTTCATCATTGTGAATCAGGTTCGCGGGGTTGAAGTTCACCTTCCTGATAATGCACCAACCGATAAAGCTGACCAAACCTTATTCGGAACCGCCGATGACAACAGTAACGCCGCTGCGGGCAGGTATTATAAAACAGTAAACAACCTGCCATGGGCTATCAATACCGGTTCACAATTTGCTTATCCTTCAGAAAAAAGCGAGATCACCCTGGCTTACCTTAAGTTTGCCAGCTGGGCCGAATCTTCAGGTTCATTGTATCCCGACTGGTTCAGCAATACCGGCAGTGGCTACAGGAATAATTCATTGATTTATACTCATTAATACCCGTTTGATTTTTAAGGAAAGCCGCTGAAATGCGGCTTTTCCTTTTTCCATAAGGCCATTTTAGTTAATTTTGGACTTCTTAATCCAAATGCAAACTCAGGTACATTAATCATGAACCTCTCTTTATTTCAGATCCTGAATTATACACTGATCCTGCTGGCCCTGGTCCTTTTTATAAGGTATATATGGGATGTGCTGATCAATCCCGATTACCAGCCCTCGGCATGGAAGCTGGCAAAAAAGGAAGGAAAGCTCACCGGGCCCCTTCTGAAGATTGAAAAAAGTTACAGCGACAAAGTCCGTTTTTTTAATTTCTGGTTCCAGGTTGTGCGCCTGCAAAGGGAACAGGTTCCCGGGGCTTTTGCCGAACTTGGGGTTTACAAGGGCGAAAGCGCCAGGGTGTTGCACCATATGGACCCGGACCGCAGGTTCCATCTTTTTGATACTTTCGAGGGATTCAAAGCAGAGGATCTCAAATCTGAGACAGGTGAGGCAGCTTCATACAATACAAGCAACTTTGCCGACACCAGTGTGAAGCAGGTGCTGAATGAAATTGGTGGGAACCATAATATCATCCTGCATCCAGGGTCCTTTCCCGTATCAGCTGTGAAGGTTGTTCACGAGAAGTTTGCACTTGTCAATATAGACGTCGACCTGTATAATCCCACCAAGGCCGGTCTTGAATTTTTTTATCCCCGCATGAGCCCGGGAGGCGTCATCCTCATACATGATTATAATCATAAGTGGGAGGGTGTTCTTAAAGCTGTGGATGATTTTTGCAAATCGATACAGGAAAACATGGTCGTTCTTCCCGATAAAGAGAGCACGGTAATGATCATCAGGAATAAGGTATGAGTAGCAGTCGGCAGTCGGCAGTCGGCAGTCAGCAGTCAGCAGTCAGCAGTCAGCAATTAGTTTATTATAAACTCTGTTAATTTTAACATTAATCATATTATTTGTACATTGTACATGGTACATTGTACATCATTAGTCTTTATTTTACAGGCCTTTCGATGATTTTTAAGAATAGTTGGTAAAAAAAAGCATAAATCTCTTGTTTGAAAGAAAATAAATTGTATTTTTGCACCCTCGAAAATCAGATTTGGTTTTTGAGGGGATACTAAGCCGAAATTAGTAAGGAAACCTGACAAAGCGAGACATCTATAGGTTTCAACAGCAGCCGGAGCGTCGGTTGCGATGAAAAAGTCTCTCTGAAACACAGCTCACCTTTTATATTTCAAAGCCGATATCCTTCTTTACCTGGCGCAGGTTTTAGCGCCTTAAAAATTTGAAAAGAATTTAAACATTTCAATATGCCTACAATTTCGCAATTGGTTCGTAAAGGAAGACACAAATTGACGGACAAGAGCAAAGCTCCTGCCCTTGATTCATGTCCCCAGCGCCGCGGTGTTTGCGTGAGGGTTTACACTACCACTCCCAAAAAGCCCAATTCAGCAATGCGTAAAGTTGCACGTGTACGTCTGACCAACGGGAAAGAAGTGAACGCATACATTCCGGGTGAAGGCCACAACCTGCAGGAACACTCCATCGTGATGATACGCGGTGGCCGTGTAAAAGACCTCCCTGGTGTACGTTACCATATCATCCGTGGTGCTCTTGATACTTCAGGTGTTGAAGGTCGCAAGCAGCGCAGGTCAAAATACGGTGCCAAGAAGCCTAAAGGAAAGAAAGCATAATCACAGCTGTTATTATAAGAGCATATGAGAAAATCAAAACCAAAGAAACGGATCATCATTCCCGACCCCAGGTTCAGCGATACCCTGGTTACGAAGTTCGTGAACAATATGATGTTCAGCGGCAAGAAGAACCAGTCGTACGATATTTTTTATGAAGCTATTGATATCGTAAGTGAAAAGACGAAGGAAGACGGGCTTGAAGTGTTCAAGAAAGCCCTGGCAAATGTCACTCCTTCCGTAGAAGTTCGCAGCCGCCGTATCGGTGGTGCCACTTTCCAGATACCTTCCGAGATCAGGCCGTCGCGCAAGAGCTCAATCGGCATGAAATCTCTGGTGGGATATGCAAGGAAGCGCCATGAAAAAAGCATGGCCCAGAAACTGGCCTCCGAGATCCTGGCTGCATACAAGGAAGAAGGGGCTGCTTTCAAAAGGAAAGAAGACACTCACAGGATGGCAGAAGCCAACAAGGCATTCTCACATTTCAGATTTTAAATCAATTAAACCTAACCTTATACAATATACAATATAATGCCCGGCCTGGAAAATACACGCAACATTGGCATTATGGCTCATATCGACGCCGGTAAGACGACGACGACCGAGCGTATACTGTATTATACAGGGATCAATTATAAGATGGGCGAGGTGCACGACGGTACTGCCACCATGGACTGGATGGTCCAGGAGCAGGAACGCGGCATCACCATTACCTCGGCCGCTACCACGGTTTACTGGGATCTTAAGGATCAGCAGTACCGTATCAATATCATCGACACCCCCGGGCATGTGGATTTCACTGTTGAAGTTGAGAGATCCCTCAGGGTCCTTGACGGATCTGTAGCCATCTTCTGCGCAGTCGGCGGAGTTGAGCCCCAGTCGGAGACCGTGTGGAAACAGGCTGATAAATACCATGTCCCACGCCTGAGTTACGTGAATAAAATGGATCGTACCGGGGCGGATTTCTTTAAGGTCATTGAACAGATAAAGGATAAGCTTGGTGCCAAACCTGTTCCTGTTCAGCTTCCTATTGGGGCAGAAGAAGATTTCAGGGGTATTGTGGACCTGATCTCAGGCAAAGCCTATTCATGGGATGATGTCTCACTTGGCAAGGAATATTTCGAGATCCCTGTGCCGGAAGATATGAAAAAAGAGGTGAGTGAATACAGGAACCTGCTTATTGAAGGTGCCGCCGAGGAAAACGAGGAGCTGCTTCATAAATTCCTTGAGAATCCTGATTCCATCACCGAAGAGGATATCATAACCCAGGTCCGCAAAGCAACCATCCAGAACAGGATCACTCCTGTAATCTGCGGTGCATCATTTAAGAATAAAGGGGTTCAGACCCTCATAAACAGCATTATCAGATTCCTTCCTTCGCCTTATGACATGCCTGCGATCATAGGCATCAACCCATATACTGAAAAGGAAGAAGAACGTCATCCAGACCCTGAGGAACCGTTTTCGGCCCTTGCATTCAAAATCGCAACGGATCCTTTCGTAGGCCGCATCGCTTTTTTTCGCGTTTATTCAGGTTCACTGAATGCCGGCGAGGTGGTTCTGAATGCAAATACCGATAAGAAAGAAAGACTTCTGCGGATCATGCAGATGCATGCCAACAAACAGATCCCGCTCAAGCATATCGAAGCAGGTGAGATTGGCGCCGCAGTTGGTTTTAAAGAAATTCGTACAGGCGATACTTTGTGTGACCTCAAGCATCCCATTACTCTTGAGACCATGAACTTCCCCGAGCCTGTCATTAATATGGCCATTGAACCCAAAACACAGGACGACGTTGAAAAACTTGTCAATGTGCTGAATAAAATGGCTGAAGAAGATCCTACCTTCAAGGTTAAAATTGATGAAGAAACAGGTCAGACAGTGATCAGCGGGATGGGCGAACTGCACTTGGATATCATTGCCGACAGGATGAGGAGGGAATTCAACCTTGAAGTCAACCGCGGAAATCCACAGGTGGCATACAAGGAAGCAATTATCAACTCGGTGATGCACCATGAAGTGTATAAGAAGCAGAGTGGCGGGAAAGGCCGTTTTGCCGACCTTTCCATTGAGATCTCACCTGCCGACAAGGGAATCAAGGGGCTTCAGTTCATCAATGATATAAAGGGCGGTAGCATACCGAAGGAATTTATCCCTGCCATTGAAAAGGGCCTGAAATCGGGTATGTCGAATGGCCCTGTTATCGGTTTCCCAATAGAAAGTATTAAGGTCCGCCTTCTCGACGGAGCCTTCCACAGTGTGGATTCTGATGCATTGTCCTTCCAGATCGCTGCAGGCATTGCATTCAGGGAAGCCACCAAAAAAGCAAAAGCTGTTCTGATAGAACCCATCATGAAGTTTGAGATCATCACTCCGAATGAAAGCATGGGCGAAGTCACCAGTGACCTGCATAAACGCCGGGGACATGTAGAACATGTCGATTCCCGTATCGGGAATGCAGTCATTCACGGTAGAGTGCCCCTCGCAGAAATGTTCGGGTATGTCACCACCCTGAGAAGCATCACCAGCGGAAGGGCAACCTGCATGCTGGAGTTTTTGCAGTATGCGGCCACCCCACAGGATGTTATGAACGAAGTGTTATTTAAAATCAGAGGCTACGTGCCTGTATATTAATCATTTATATGAGCCAGAGAATTAGAATAAAACTGAAGTCTTACGATTACAACCTTGTCGACAAGTCGGCTGAGAAGATCGTAAAAACAGTCAAGGCTACCGGTGCTGTTGTAAGCGGTCCGATTCCTTTGCCTACCGACAAAAAGATCTTCACTGTTTTACGCTCGACTTTTGTGAACAAGAAATCCAGGGAACAGTTCCAGCTCTGCACTTACAAGCGCATGCTGGATATTTACAGCACCACATCGAAAACAATCGATGCGCTGATGAAACTGGAGCTTCCTTCAGGAGTGGAAGTTGAGATCAAGGTCTGATCGGGTTGTAATTGTAGTTGAACTAACGAAAAAAAATCGTAAGAAATGTCTGGATTAATTGGAAAAAAAGTCGGGATGACCAGCATCTATGATGCGAACGGGAAGAATCTTCCCTGTACGGTCATTGAAGCAGGTCCCTGTGTCGTGACACAGATCCGGTCCAAGGAAAAAGAAGGCTATGATGCCATCCAGCTTGCTTTTGAGGATAAGAAGGAAAAGCATACCACAAAAGCTGAGCTTGGTCATTTTAAGAAAGCCGGGATCACACCGAAGAAAGTTATTGCCGAGTTTACCCGTTTTGAAGCTGACCATCAGAAACAATTCGGGGATATCGTAAAGGTTGATATATTTCTGGAAGGTGAATTCATTGATGTTGTAGGAATATCGAAGGGGAAGGGCTTCCAGGGTGTTGTCAAACGGCATCATTTTCATGGTGTTGGCGAGGCTACCCACGGACAGCACGATCGTTTGCGCGCTCCCGGCTCAGTTGGGGCATCTTCTTGGCCTTCAAGAGTTTGGCCTGGTTTAAGAATGGCCGGACGTATGGGAGGCAAGCGGGTGAAAGTACTCAATCTTCAGATTTTAAAGATAATTGTGGAAAAGAACCTTGTTCTAGTAAAAGGAGCAATTCCCGGACCCAATGGTGCATATGTAATAATTGAGAGATGGAAATAAAAGTATTTAACATTAAAGGATCAGAAACAGGACGTATCGTCAAACTCGACGATACGGTTTTCGGGATTGAGCCCAATGATCATGCCATTTATCTGGATGTTAAGCAGCATATGGCAAATCAGCGTCAGGGAACTCATTCAACTCTCGAAAAGTCACTGGTTTCGGGCAGTACCAAGAAACTGCATAAGCAGAAAGGAACCGGCGGTTCCCGTAAGGGCAGCATCAAGAGTCCTTTGTTCCGTGGCGGAGCCCGTGTTTTCGGCCCCCACCCCAGGGATTATAATTTCAAGCTGAACAAGAAACTGAAGAAGCTTGCCCGTATATCTGCTCTCAGCTATAAAGTAAAGGAAAGCAACCTGGTCGTTCTGGAAGATTTCACATTCGATTCGCCGAAGACCAAGAATTGCACCGAGCTTTTAAAGAGCTTTCAGCTCAGCGGCAAAAAGACACTGGTGGTTGTAAACCAGCCCGACGACAATCTTCTTCTTGCTGCAAGGAACCTGAAACGCCTGAGGATCATCCGCACGGCAGATTTGAATACGTATGAAATTCTAGACGCAAAGCAGGTATTGATCACCGAAAGTTCAATTCCTGAAATTGTAAAGATTCATCAGAATTAAACAATTTATTCTAAAATCCGATGAGAATTATTATTAAGCCTATCATAACGGAAAAGATGACCCACCAGGGAGAGACCCTGAGCAGGTACGGGTTCTTTGTTGACCGCAAGGCAAACAAGCTTCAAATCAAGCAGGCTATCAAGGACCTGTACGGAGTAGAAGTTGAAACGATCAGCACTATGATTGTTTTTGGAAAGAAAAAGAGCCGTTTTACCAAGGGCGGTGTTATTTCCGGAAGGTCCACGTCAAGGAAGAAGGCGATTGTGACATTGGCAAAAGGCGAAACTATTGATTTTTACAGCAATATTTAAATAAATGGCGCTCAAGAAATATAAACCAACAACACCCGGTCAGAGGTTCAAAGTTATCAGCTCGTATGATGACATCACCTCGATGACCCCCGAGAAGAGCCTGCTCTCTCCGGCCAGGAAGACCGGTGGAAGAAACAACCAGGGTAGAATGACCATGCGTTATGTCGGCGGTGGTCATAAACAAGTTTACCGCATGATCGACTTTAAGAGGGATAAAGATGATATTCCCGGTCTTGTCAAGACCATTGAGTATGATCCTAACCGTACTGCAAGGATTGCGCTGATCAATTACATAGATGGTGAGAAGCGTTATATCGTTGCTCCCCACGGTTTGAAAGTCGGTCAGACAATATTGTCAGGTAAAGGGGTTGCCCCGGAAATCGGTAACACGATGTATCTTAGTGAGATCCCTTTTGGAACAGTGATCCACAACGTGGAGCTCCGTCCCGGACAGGGTGCCAAGATGGTCCGCTCGGCAGGTGCATATGCACAGCTTATGTCGCGCGACGGCAAGTTTGCCATCATCAAGATGCCTTCAGGTGAGACCCGAATGATACTTCAGACCTGCAAAGCTACCATCGGTATGGTTTCGAATACTGACCACCAGCTGGAGAAGCATGGTAAAGCCGGTCGCAATCGCTGGTTGGGCCGCAGGCCCAGGACCCGGGGTGTTGCAATGAACCCGGTTGACCATCCCATGGGTGGGGGTGAAGGACGTGCTACAGGCGGTCACCCGCGTTCACGCAAGGGGATGCCGGCAAAGGGTTATAAGACCCGTTCAAAGAAGAAGCAGTCGAACCAGTACATCATTGAAAAACGGAAAAAGTAACAGCTAATCAATCAGAATATGAGCAGATCGCTTAAAAAAGGCCCTTTTATCCACTATAAGCTGGACAAGAAAGTACAGGACGCTGTGGAATCCAAGAAAAAGACCGTCATCAAAACCTGGTCAAGGGGTTCCATGATTTCTCCGGATTTCGTAGGGCTGACCATTGCCGTCCATAACGGGAACAAATTCATCCCGGTGTATGTTACCGAGAACATGGTCGGTCATAAACTTGGTGAGTTTGCTCCAACCCGTATTTTCAGGGGGCATGCCGGAAATAAAGATAAAGCAAAGAAATAAAGGAAATACTATAGATTATGGGAGTTAAAAGTCGTACGAGAGCCGAGAACCGGAAGGAAGCTAAAAAGAAGACTGCTGTTGCCAGTCTTCAGAATAATCCTACCTCCCCGCGTAAAGCAAGACTGGTCGCTGACCTGGTCCGCGGCAAAAGAGTAGAGCTGGCCCTTCATATCCTTAAAAACACCAGCAAGCAACCTGCTGAGAAAATGCGTAAGCTTCTGCTTTCTGCTATTGCCAACTGGCAGGCAAAGAATGAAGGATTGCGTATTGAAGACGCAGACCTTTTTGTTGAAGGAATCAAGGTTGATGTTGGGCGCACACTAAAGCGCATCAACACCGCTCCTCAGGGACGTGCTCATCGCATCCGCAAACGTTCCAACCATATCACGATCACCCTCGGTTCAAAGAGCCTGCAGGCTGATGCAAAGGTTGCAGAAGAAACAAAAGAAAGTAACAAGGAATAATTTAAAGGGAATTTTTAATGGGACAAAAAACCAATCCGATTGCTAACCGTTTAGGCATCATCCGCGGCTGGGATTCCAACTGGTTCGGGGGCAAGACTTTCGAAAGTAAACTGGTTGAGGATGACAAGATCCGCAAGTACCTGCATGCTCGTCTCTCAAAGGCAGGCATTTCGAAGATTGTTATCGAGCGTACATTAAAGCTGGTCACAGTAACCATTCATACTGCCAGGCCGGGTATCATCATCGGGAAAGGCGGTCAGGAAGTTGACAAACTTAAGGAAGAGCTAAAAAAAATCACCAAGAAGGAGATACAGATCAATATTTCTGAGATCAAACGTCCTGAGCTGGATGCAGTTATTGTTGCCAATACCGTTGCCAGCCAGATTGAAGGCCGTATCTCATACCGCAGGGCAATCAAGACTTCTATTGCTTCAGCTATCCGAATTGGCGCCGAAGGGATCAAGATCATGATCTCCGGCCGTCTGGGAGGTGCTGAAATGGCCCGCAGGGAGCAATATAAGGAAGGCCGTATTCCTTTGCATACTTTCCGTGCCGACATCGACTATGCAACTGCAGAAGCACATACAACCTATGGGCGTATCGGTATCAAGGTGTGGATCTGTAAAGGTGAGATCTATGGCAGGCCCGAACTCGTTCCCAGCACATCTACAGCCAAGCTGAAACCTTCACAGCAGCGTCCGAAAGGTGGCAACGCCAGGCCCGAAAGGGACAGGGACCGTGACAGGGGCAGGGACAGGGACAGAAACAGGGATGACAAACCCCGTTTTAGAAAGTAAAAGATTGAACAACAATAATATATCTGAATAATGTTACAGCCAAAGAAGACTAAGTACAGGAAACAGCAGAAAGGTAAGATGAAGGGCAACGCCCAGCGTGGTCATCAGATTGCATTTGGCTCTTTCGGTCTCAAGACCCTTGAAGAAGCATGGATCACAGGCCGCCAGATCGAGGCCGCCCGTCAGGCGATCACCCGTCATATGAAACGTGAAGGCCAGTTATGGATCCGTATCTTCCCTGATAAACCGGTTACCAAGAAACCCGCCGAAGTCCGTATGGGTAAAGGAAAAGGAGCACCCGAGTATTTTGTTGCAAGGGTGAACCCGGGCAGGATCATGTTTGAGATCGACGGAGTGTCCGAAATCGTGGCTAAGGAGTCTTTACGCCTTGGTGCCCAGAAAATGCCGGTGGCCTGTAAACTTGTAATGCGCCGCGATTACGACGAAGAGCAAGCATAATTGTTAATAGCCTGAAGCTATCGCAGATTAAAACATTAAGAAATGGAACAAAAAGTAATCAAAGAATTCACAACCGGTGAGATCCTGGAAAGACTGGACGAGGAAATAAGGCAGCTTTCAAAGCTGAAACTCAACCATGCCGTTTCACCACTGGAAAATCCCAATAAGATCAAGGCTTACCGCAAGACCATTGCGCGCCTTCAAACCGAATTACGCCGCCGCGTGATTAGTGGTGAAAAAATCGTAAAGCCTGTAAAGCATTAATTTATGGAAAGCAGAAAACTGAGAAAGGAAAAGATCGGGGTCGTGATCAGCAATAAAATGGAGAAATCCGTTGTTGTTGAGGTTGAGCGCAAGATTAAGCACCCGAAATACGGAAAATTCGTTAAAAAATCTTCAAGCTTCATGGTTCATGATGAGAAGAAGGAATGCAGCGAAGGTGATAAAGTCCGTATTGCAGAGACCCGTCCATTAAGTAAGAATAAGTGTTGGAGACTTGTCGAAATCATTGAAAAGGTTAAATAGCCATGATACAGCAAGAGTCAAGATTAACAGTAGCAGATAACAGCGGCGCAAAGGAAGTACTTTGTATAAAGGTACTTGGCGGAACCCGTAAACGTTATGCCTCGGTAGGTGACCGCATCATCGTGACCGTAAAGCACGCCCTGCCTTCAGGCAATATCAAAAAAGGAACGGTTTCGAAAGCAGTGGTTGTTCGTACTACCAAGGAGATCCGCAGGGCTGATGGATCATATATCAGCTTTGATGATAATGCAGTAGTACTGCTGAATAATGCCGGAGAGCTGATTGGCACCCGTATCTTCGGACCGGTTGCACGCGAGCTCCGTGAAAAACAATTTATGAAAATAGTTTCATTGGCACCCGAAGTGCTATAACAGAATTTTACCATGCAGAAGAAATTACATATCCACAAAGGTGATACAGTGATGGTCATTGCAGGCGATTCCAGGGGACAGCAAGGTAAGGTCCTCAATGTCAACATCGATAAGGAGAAGGCAATCGTGGAAGGCGTGAACATGGTTTCAAAACACACGAAACCAAATGCAAAAAGCCCACAGGGTGGGATCGTCAAGAAGGAAGCACTGGTCCATGTTTCAAACCTGAAGCTTATCGATAATACCGGGAAACCGGCCCGTACAGGAAAGAAAATTGACAGCAAAACCGAAAAATCGGTTCGTTATTCTAAAAAATCAGGGGAGGTTATAAAGTAATGGCTTACATACCGAGATTAAAGGAAAAATACCAGAAAGAAGTGGTTCCTGCACTGATGAGTCAGTTCAGCTACAAGAACCATATGCAGGTTCCGAAGATCACAAAGATCTGCCTGAACCAGGGTTTGGGTATTGCCAACACCGACCGTAAGTTCATCGAAAACGGTTTGAGCGAAATGACACTTATAACAGGCCAGAAAGCGGTTCCTACGAAGTCAAGGAAAGATATTTCAAACTTCAAATTAAGAAAAGGAAACGCTATCGGAGTCAGAGTAACACTGCGCGGAGAACGCATGTATGAGTTCCTTGACCGTCTTGTTGCAGTTGCACTGCCGCGTGTTCGAGATTTCCGCGGGGTTAACGACAAAGGTTTTGACGGCCGTGGCAATTATACGGTCGGTATCACCGAGCAGATCATCTTCCCGGAGATTGATATTGACAAGGTAACCAAGATCAACGGTCTTGACATCACTTTCGTGACCACCGCCCGCACTGACCGTGAGGCTATGGCACTGTTAAAAGAATTCGGGTTACCATTTAAAACAAGATAACAACATGGCAAAAGAATCCATTAAAGCAAGGGTAGTTAAAAGAGAGCGTCTTGTTGCAAAGTTCGCCGAGAAGCGTAAAGCTCTGAAAGAAGCAGGTGATTACCTCGCCCTGCAGAAGCTTCCCAAAAATGCCTCACCGGTACGGCTGCACAACCGTTGCAAACTCACCGGCAGGCCTAAAGGCTACATGAGACTTTTCGGGATTTCGCGTATCAATTTCCGCGAGATGGCCAACAACGGCATGATCCCGGGCGTTAGGAAAGCCAGCTGGTAAAAGAACAGAATATTAACAAACAGATATAGAGTAAAATGGTTACTGATCCCATTGCAGATTATTTAACGAGAATAAGGAATGCCGTGATGGCAAACCATCGGATCGTAGAGATACCTAAATCTAAGATTAAGGAAGATCTCACAAAGATTCTTTTCGAGAAGGGTTATATCCTGAATTTTAAGGTAGAGAATGAACCCCGCCCCGGAATTATCAAAATAGCTTTGAAATACCATCCGGTCACAAAGCTTTCAGCACTCAATTCACTGGTCAGGGTTTCCAAACCCGGTCTCAGGAAATATGTCGACAGCGACAATCTCCCCCGTGTACTGAACGGGCTTGGAATTGCGATCCTGTCTACATCACAGGGTGTAATGACCGATAAGGAAGCACGCGTCAAGAGAATTGGCGGCGAAGTTTTATGTTATATCAGTTAATCAGGAGGTTCAAACTATGTCAAGAATCGGAAAACTTCCAATTACAATACCCGGCGATGTTCAGGTTTCAGTATCTGATACTAACCTGGTGACTGTAAAAGGTAAGCTTGGTGAACTCACCCAGCATGTTGATCCCAAGATCAGGATCAAGGTTGAAGAAAACACAGTATATGTTCTGAGAGGTACGGATGAAAGGGACGACCGCTCGAAGCACGGACTATACAGGTCATTGATTTCAAACATGATCAAAGGTGTAAGCGAAGGATACACCATCGTTCAGGAAATGGTTGGCGTGGGTTACAAAGCCCAGGCAACCGGACAGGTGGTTGAGCTTTCTCTTGGTTTCTCACATAACCTGATGATCGAACTTCCGAAAGAAGTTGCAGTACAGACCACTGCGGAAAAAGGCAAAAACCCTACCATTATACTGAAGTCTCATGACAAACAGCTTTTGGGCCAGGTTGCTGCAAAGATCCGTTCGTTCCGTAAACCTGAGCCTTATAAAGGCAAGGGTATTCGTTTCCAGGGTGAAGAGATCAAGAAGAAAGCAGGAAAATCCGCTGCAGGAGCATAATATTCATCATAAGATAAAATCATAACAAATGATTACCAGTAGAAAAAAAGATTTTCGCAGGTTCAGGATCAAAAAAAGAGTACGCAAAGTCGTAGAAGGGACTCCTGACAGGCCTCGCATGACGGTATTCAGAAGCAGTAAATCGATCTATGTCCAGCTCATTGACGATCTGGAAGGCAAGACCCTGATTTCTGCGTCATCTTCTGAAAAGGCGATGAAGGAAGCCAAAGGTACCAAGACCGAGATTGCCAAGTTGGTAGGCAAGAGCATAGCAGAAAAAGCTGTGCAGGCAGGAATCTCGTCGGTTGTTTTTGACAGAAACGGTTATTTATATCATGGCAGGGTAAAAGCTTTGGCTGATTCAGCTAGGGAAGGCGGCCTTAAATTCTAATCAGGTATGACAAACGTTAACGTAAAAAGAGTAAAATCAAGCGAAATTGAATTCAAGGACCGCCTGGTCAGCATCCAAAGGGTGACAAAAGTGACCAAGGGGGGGCGTACATTCAGTTTCTCAGCCATCGTTGTGGTTGGCAATGAAAACGGTGTGGTAGGTTACGGTCTTGGCAAAGCAAAGGAAGTAACGGCTGCTATCGCCAAAGGTATCGACGATGCAAAGAAGAACCTGATTAAAGTTCCCGTCCTTAAAAATACTATTCCTCACGACCAGCTGGGTAAGTATAGTGGTGCCCTGGTTTATCTGAAACCTGCTGCTCCCGGTACCGGTGTACTCGCCGGTGGTGCCATGCGTGCCGTGCTGGAAAGTGTTGGGATCAAGGATGTTCTGGCGAAATCAAAAGGTTCATCGAATCCCCACAGTGTGGTAAAAGCCACCATTAATGCGCTCATGAAGATGCGCGATCCATATACCATCGCACAGCTGCGTGGTATCGATATGGATAAAGTATTTAACGGATAAGAAATTGCAAAGCATAACGGCAATGAAAAAGATAAAAATAACGCAGGTCCGCAGTGGAATCGGACACCCGGAACGACAGAAAAAGACACTTCAAGCCTTAGGGCTGAGGCGTATCCGTCATTCTGTGGAGCATGACGCAACCCCCCAGATCCTGGGAATGGTTGAAAAAGTGAGACATCTCGTAGTATTTGAAGAAGTTTAATCTCTGAAAAGATATAAAACATGGATTTAAGTAATCTTAAACCGGCAAAAGGTTCAATTAAGAAGGAAAAGCGTATCGGCAGGGGTACAGGATCGGGCCATGGCGGAACATCAACCCGTGGTCATAAAGGTGCCAAATCACGTTCCGGGTATTCGAAGAAACTGGGTTTTGAAGGTGGACAGATGCCTCTGGTTCGCCGTGTTCCCAAGTTCGGATTCAAAAATTTTAACCGCGTTGAATATAAAGGTGTCAACCTGGATACCCTCCAGCAGTTGAGCGAAAAGAACACCACCACTGTCATTACCATAGAGACTCTGATCGAGGCCGGATTCATTTCCAAAAGAGACAAGGTAAAGATCCTCGGACGCGGAGAACTGAAAGCTAAACTTGAAGTTACAGCCCATGCTTTCTCTGCAACAGCAAAGAAAGCCATTGAAGATTTAGGCGGAATAGCAAACACAATTTAAACCTGTTTGAATGAAAAAACTGATTCAAACCATCAGGAACATTTGGAAAATTGACGATCTCAGAAAGAGGATCCTATATACCGTTGGTATACTGCTGATCTATCGTTTCGGAGCATATGTCGTGATTCCCGGTGTTGATCCAGGCATGTTGCACAATCTTCAGAACCAGTCGAAGCAGGGTTTGCTCGGCCTTCTGAACATGTTCTCGGGTGGAGCTTTTGCAAATGCTTCCATTTTTGCGCTTGGCATCATGCCTTACATCTCGGCATCCATTGTAATGCAGCTGCTGGGTATGGCTATTCCATATTTCCAGAAACTTCAGAAAGAAGGTGAAAGCGGAAGGAAAAAGATCAACCAGATAACCAGGTATCTTACCGTCGTTATCCTTATCCTCCAGTCACCTGCCTACATAGCAAACCTGGTATCACAGCTTCCTCCGGAGGCAGTATACCCGTTCAACCCTAACCTGCAGCACCATTCCATTTTCTCATTTTTCGGGATTATGTCGATCGTGATCCTTACCGCAGGCTCCATGTTCATCATGTGGCTGGGTGAACGTATCACTGATAAAGGAATTGGTAACGGTATATCACTGATTATCATGATCGGGATCATCGCCAGACTGCCCTTTGCACTGGTTGGGGAACTCGTTTCACGCATGGAGCAGAAAGGCGGCGGACTTGTTTTCTTTGTCGTTGAACTGGCTATACTCGTGTTGGTTATCCTTGTTACCATTCTTCTCGTACAGGGAACCCGAAAAATCCCCGTGCAATATGCCAAAAGGATTGTAGGGAACAAACAATACGGAGGAGTAAGGCAGTATATACCACTTAAGGTCAATGCCGCCGGTGTAATGCCTATTATTTTCGCCCAGGCCATCATGTTCCTGCCTCTTACCATTGCAGGTTTTGCCAGCAACGAAACGCTGACCGGCTTTGCCAGGGTGTTCACCGATTACAACAGTTTGCCATATAACGCAACGTTCTTTGTCCTGATCATTTTCTTCACCTATTTCTATACAGCTATCACCATCAATCCGAACCAGATGGCAGAAGATATGAAGAAAAACGGAGGGTTTATTCCCGGTGTGAAGCCAGGAAAGAGAACTGCCGAATTTATTGATAACGTGATGTCGAGGATCACGCTGCCAGGTTCAATCTTCCTCGGGTTTGTGGCTATCATGCCGTATTTTGTCAGGGTTGTTGGCGTTACAAGCCAGTTTGCCCAGTTTTACGGCGGTACTTCCCTGCTCATCCTGGTAGGTGTTGTACTTGATACTTTGCAACAGATCGAAAGCCACTTGCTGATGCGCCATTATGATGGTCTTACCAAGTCAGGACGTATCAAGGGCAGGTCGTCATACGGTGTTGCAAGCTGACAGGATTAAATTGTAAAGAATGATAATAAAGACTGCGGAAGAAATAGAATTGTTAAGGGAGAATGCTTTAATAGTAAGCAGGACACTGGCCGCAGTGGCAAAAGAAATTAAACCGGGTGTACAGACAAAGACACTCGATAAAATAGCCGAAGAATTTATTCGGTCAGAAGGAGCGGTACCAGGTTTTAAAGGGTACCGGGGGTTTCCGGCAACCCTGTGCATATCTCTGAATGAAGAAGTGGTGCACGGAATACCGGGAGAGAGAGTTCTTTTAAATGGTGATATTGTTTCGATCGACTGCGGATGCCTGAAGCACGGATATTACGGCGATTCTGCCTATACCTTTACGGTTGGGGAGGTTAAGCCTGAAGTGATAGCTTTACTGAGGATAACAAAGGAATCCCTTTACAGAGCTGTTGAAGCCGCTGTTACAGGGAAGCGAACGGGAGATTTAGGAGCCGCTGTCCAGGATTACGTGGAAAGTTTCGGCTATTCTGTGGTGAGGGAACTTGTTGGGCATGGAATTGGAAAGACACTGCATGAAAAACCCGACATCCCCAATTACGGAAAGAGGGGATCGGGCCAGAAACTTCCCGAGGGCCTGGCAATCTGCATTGAACCCATGATCAATATGGGTACAAAAAATGTGGTTCAGGCTAGCGACGGGTGGACGATCAGGACTGCCGACCGCATGCCTTCAGCCCATTTTGAGCTGGCTGTTGTGATCAGGAAAGAGAAGGCGGATGTGCTTTCAACGTTTAAATATATCGAAGAAGTGCTAGGATCTCAACATATATAAAATGTCAAAGCAAGCATCAATTCAACAGGACGGTACAGTCGTCGAATCCCTGGGTAATGCAATGTTCAGGGTTGAACTTGAGAATGGGCACCAGATCACAGCTCATATTTCGGGTAAAATGAGGATGCATTACATCAAGATTCTCCCCGGAGATAAAGTCCGGATCGAAATGTCACCATATGATTTGACTAAAGGCAGGATAACATTCCGGTATCAATAGAAATAATAAAAAGTAAAATGAAAGTCAGAGCATCCATAAAGAAAAGGTCGGCCGACTGCAAGATCGTCCGTCGAAAAGGTGTCTTGTATGTCATCAACAAGAAGAATCCCAAGTTTAAACAAAGACAAGGATAATTAACTATTAAATAAA
>CAIJYT010000219.1 GCA_903824935.1 uncultured Bacteroidales bacterium
ACTATTTTTTCATACATCTGGAAGAGGTTGCCGTAGCGCTCTTCAATCACATGCTTTCCGAGGCGTTTGATGGAATCCTTGAAATCGAGATATACTGCCAGTCCCGTAGGGCCTACTCCAAAGCCTGCATCGCAGCGTTCTTTGGCAGCGCGGGAAGCAACATCGCGGGGCACCAGGTTCCCGAAAGCAGGATATCTCCTTTCGAGGTAATAATCGCGGTCTTCTTCGGGAATGTCATTTCCTTTAAGCAGGCCCTGCCTGTTCTTCTCTGCATCTTCCTTTTTCTTGGGCACCCAGATGCGTCCGTCGTTGCGGAGGCTTTCGCTCATGAGAGTGAGCTTCGACTGGTAGTCGCCGTGAACAGGGATGCAGGTGGGATGTATCTGTGTGAAGCAGGGATTTGCAAAATAAGCGCCTTGTTTCATGGCCTGCCAGTTGGCGCTGGTGTTGGACCCCATGGCATTGGTGGAAAGGTAAAATACGTTTCCGTATCCGCCGGTTGCAAGGATCACTGTGTGGCCGAAATAACGTTCGAGCTTGCCGCTGATAAGGTCACGCGCTATAATACCTCGTGCTTTCCCATCCACCATCACCAAATCCATCATCTCATGGCGGTTATACATCTTTACTGTGCCGAGCTTGATCTGGCGGCTGAGAGCTGAATAGGCTCCGAGCAGAAGCTGCTGACCTGTTTGTCCGCGTGCAAAAAATGTCCTGGAAACCTGGGCTCCCCCGAATGAACGGTTTTCGAGCGATCCGCCGTATTCGCGTGCAAAAGGAACTCCCTGGGCCACGCACTGGTCAATGATGGCGTTGCTCACTTCGGCCAGTCGGTGTACATTGGCTTCACGGGCGCGGTAATCGCCGCCTTTAAGAGTATCATAGAACAAACGGTAAACACTGTCACCGTCGTTGGGGTAATTCTTTGCTGCATTGATCCCTCCCTGGGCGGCAATACTGTGAGCCCGCCTCGGACTGTCCTGGTAGCAGAAGATCTTCACGTTGAAACCAAGCTCGCCAAAGGAAGCAGCGGCAGAAGCGCCTGCCAGTCCGGTACCGACAATGATGATATCGAGTTTGCGCTTGTTCGAAGGATTTACCAGGTTCTGGTGTGCCTTGTAATTGCTCCACTTCTGGGCCACAGGCCCTTTCGGGATTTTTGAATTTAACTCAGCCATAAAGCCTAACGGATAAATAAAAAGTAAATGGGTATGATGATAAAACCTATGGGGACTACGATGGAATAAATCACGCCGAACCATTCAATGCACTTTGTGTATTTCCTGAAGTTCAGGCCGAGACTCTGGAAAGCGGCCTGGAATGCGTGGTTGAGGTGAAAACCTAAAACTATGAAAAGAAGTATATACATCAGTGAATAGGCAGGATGGCTGAACAGGTCAATGGCCCTCTGGTAAAAATTCGGTTCACCGTCGGCAAACCTCGGTCCGTCGGCCCAGCCAAGCTTGATGGCATAAAAATTCATCAGGTGAATCACCAGGAAAACAAAGATGATCCCACCGGTCCAGATCATATACTTCGACAGGAACGGCGTCTCGGACTTGTTGTTAACTGCATACCTCACAGGGCGCGACATCCAGTTCTGTACCTGGAGGATTATCCCGAGGCAGATGTGAAAAATGAAACCGGCGAACAGCACGAGCTCGAAGACTTTCACCACGTAGTTAGTCCCCATGAAATAGGCCGCGTCGTTAAACCACCTTCCTCCGTCATGGCGAAGCAGGCAAAGGTTTATACTCAGATGGACCAGCAGGAATATGATAAGAAACAATCCCAATAATGCCATCCAGATCTTTTTCGTAATGGATGAGAAACGTAAGAATGATGAACTCATAACCCGAACTTAAAAATGTTTGTCAAATAGCTGAAGTAAAAGGAATTTGCCGTTAATTTGTCAGTGGAATTAACACCAACCGAACAAAATTAGATTTTATTTTTTTCAAAAAGGAACAATCAACCCTATATTTTCATAATTCAAAACCAGTCTAAATTATGTTTCCCTCAAACGTTTATACAGAAAGAAGAAAAAAACTCCGTTCGGAAATGTCCGGCGGAATCGCATTGTTTTTAGGCAATACCGATGTTGCTTTTAACTATCCTGCCAACCAGTATACCTTCAGGCAGGACAGTAATTTTTCGTATTTCTTCGGATTGGATCATCCCGACCTTGCCGGCCTTCTTGACCTGGATGAAGGAAAAGACATCATCTTCGGGAATGACGTGGATATAACCGACATCATCTGGATGGGCAAGCAGCCCACTATTGCCGAACAGGCTGCAAAGGCCGGGATTTCAGTGACTTTCCCCCTGATAGAACTAACAGAATATATTGGTATGGCCGTTGCTAAAGGCCGAAAAGTACATTTTGTTCCGACATACAGGGCCGAGACAAGGGTTCAGCTCGCAGGGCTTCTTGCAAACGACCATCATAAAATTCATGACCAGGCATCACCCGAACTTATCCGGGCTATTGTAAAACTCAGGATGGTCAAGGATGAACACGAAGTAAAGGAAATCGAAAAGATGATTGACGTTGCATATATCATGCATACAACGGCAATGAAGATGGCCAAACCGGGTGTGATAGAACAGCAGATAGCCGGAACCATTGAAGGCATTGCACTTGCAAATGCCGGCCCGGTGTCATTCCCTGTGATCCTCACGGTGAACGGGCAGACGCTTCATAACCATTATCACGGCAATGTATTGAGCGAGGGGCGTATGATGGTTATTGATGCAGGATGCGAGAACGATCTCCATTATGCTTCCGACATAACCCGCACGGTGCCGGTTGGCGGAAAATTCTCGCAACGCCAGAGGGAAATTTACGAGATCGTTTTGAAAGCCAATTTGGAAGCCACAAAGGCTGTAAAGCCCGGTGTCCCCTTCAGGGAAATCCATTTGCTGGCTGCGACAGAAATAGCCAAAGGCCTGACCGCCCTTGGAATTATGAAAGGCGATCCGGCAGAGGCTGTTGCAAACGGCGCTCACACTTTGTTCTTCCCTCACGGCTTAGGCCATCCCCTCGGGCTTGATGTACACGACCTTGAAGGCATGGGCGAAACCTATGTGGGATACGATGACGAGATCAAACGCAGCAAGGAATTCGGGCTTGGTTTCCTGCGATTCGGGCGTAAACTGCAGACAGGCTTTGTCATGACTATTGAGCCAGGCATTTACTTCATTCCCGAACTCATAGAGATATGGAAAAACGAGAACAAAAATGCCGGATTCATCAACTACGAAAAGGTGATGACCTATCTCGATTTTGGAGGCATACGAATAGAAGATGATGTTCTTGTGACTGCGGATGGCGTGAGGGTGCTGGGCCGGCCGATACCGAAGACAGTGGCAGAGATAGAAGAATTGATGGCGCCATGAAAAAAGTAGCGAAATGGCGAAATAGCGAAATTAAATAGCGAAAAGTTCTATTAACATTATTTCGCTACTTCGCTACCTCGCTAATTCGCTATTTAAATTATGCATCGCACCTACAAATACTACGACCTCATCATGGCAGCCTTCGTTACGGTGCTGCTGTGCTCCAATTTGATAGGGGCCGAGAAGATCATTAAAGTTGGGCCTATAACCTGCGGGGCAGGGATACTGTTTTTCCCGATCTCTTATTTTTTCAATGACATTCTTACTGAAGTTTATGGCTATGCCCGGTCACGTAAGGTAGTTTGGGCAGGGTTCACAGCATTGATCTTTGCTTCGGTGATGGCTTCAGTCGTAGTGAACCTTCCGCCTGCCGAAGGCTGGGTACACCAGCATTCGTTCGAGGTGGTGTTTGGCCAGACACCAAGAGTGGTCGTTGCCTCCATCACAGCCTTTTTCTGCGGAGAGTTCATGAACTCATACGTACTTGCAAAGATGAAGGTATGGACAAACGGGAAGCATCTCTGGACCCGCACCATAGGTTCAACGGTTGCAGGTGAAGCGGTCGATTCCATTATCTTTTACCCCATGGCATTCCTGGGTTTCTGGCCCATGAACCTCCTCATCACGGTGCTCATTACAAATTATACTCTGAAAGTCCTCTGGGAAGTATTTTCAACCCCGGCCACCTATAAGATCGTGGCCTTCCTGAAGAAAAAGGAGAATGAAGATTATTACGACAGGGATACGGATTTTTCGCCCTTCACCCTGGAATAGAGAAGCATTTGCATTGTGATCAGGTATTAATCCCTCCTGAGGCGTCGGATTTAATACCTGACCGCAAATGAATCCTACCTGTAAAAATTCATCTCCGTAATATACTTCCAAACTCTTTCGGGCAGGAAATAACGCATGTCGCGGCCTTCTTTTATGCCCTGGCGGATGAAGGAGGAAGAGACAGTAATGAGTGGCGCATCTATGCGTATAAGTGATGGTTGGTCATCGAACCGGCTGGGGGCTGTTCCAGGCCGGGGATAAATGTATATATTGTATTGGGCGAGAAGCGCTTCGAAATTTTTCCATTTATGCAGAGTGGGCAGATTATCGGATCCCAGGATGGGGATGAATATTTTACCAGGGTATTTTTCCGACAGCCAGGTGAGGGTATCGATAGTATACGAGGGTTTGGGAAGCTTGAATTCGATGTTTGATGATTTGAAGCGCTTGTCGTCTTCGATCGCCAGGTTGACCATGGCCAGGCGGTGATGATCGGCCAGGAGAGTGGCTTTTTCTTTCAGGGGATTATGCGGTGAAACCACGAACCACACCTGGTCTAATCCGCCGTATTCTACCATATAGGCCGCTATCATAAGGTGGCCGTTATGAATGGGATTGAATGAGCCAAATAACAAGCCGGTTTTTGCTTCTTTTTTCACTCCTGGTTCAGAAATTGGTTGACGGCATCAACTGAATCAATGCAGGCTTGCTCAAGAGACTCATTGATGATGGCAAGGTCGAAATTATTTGCAAAGCCCAGTTCAAATTCAGCTCTTTCGAGGCGTTTTCTAAGGGTCTCTTCATTCTCTGTTCCACGGTTCCTGAGCCTGCTTTCAAGAGCTTCGATCGACGGGGGTTTAATATAAATTGCCAGCGCCTTTGATCCGAAATAGGTCTTCAGCGTGATCCCGCCCTTGACATCAACATCGAAAACAGGAACCCTGCCTTCCTTCCATATCCGTTCAAGTTCCGACTTCAGGGTGCCATAATAGCTCCCCTGGTAAACTTCCTCCCATTCTACAAAGTTATCCGCCTGTATCCTGCTGCGGAACTCATCCGCAGTCAGAAAATAATAATCTTTGCCATCGGTTTCGTTTTCGCGTTTTGGCCTGCTGCATGCCGAAACGGAGAAGGATAGCCGGGGCAATTCATTCAATAAGTATTTGACGATGCTGGTCTTTCCGGCACCGGAAGGGGCGCACACGATGATGGCTTTGCGTGTCATAAGATATTCATCAGCTGCTCTTTGATCTTTTCAAGTTCATCTTTCATCTGCACCACCAGCTTTTGCATATCGGCCTGGTTGGCCTTGGATCCCATGGTGTTGATCTCCCTTCCGATTTCCTGGGTAATGAAACCAAGCTTTTTGCCTTGTGAAATTCCTTCATCCATAGTCTCAAGAAAATAATCACAATGCTTTTTCAGCCTGATCTTCTCTTCTGTAATGTCAAGACGTTCAAGGTAATAGATAAGTTCCTGTTCGAAACGGTTCTGATCGGGGGCCGAGCCGTTGAAATCGGATTTATAATTGGAGAAATCCCTGATCATTTTATCCCGTATATCGTTCATCCTCTGCTGTTCAAAGGGTTCGACTTCGGCCAGGTATTGCAGGATCAGCTGGATTCTTTTTTTCAGGTCTGCTGATAAAATGCTGCCTTCGCCCAGCCTGAATTCATCAACAAGGGCAAGGGCATGTTCTATCCCAGCCCTTACCAGCAGCCAGTCATTTTCGGTCAGTTCTTCTTTAGCCGACTGCACCACTTCGGGCATTTTAAGAATGATGGGCAGAAGTCCTTCGGGGCAATCCTCCCTGAGAGCGCGTTGCAGGGACTTCAGTTCGGTATGGTATTTCAAAGCCAGTTCATGGTTGATTGAGATCCCCGCTGTTTCAGCTGCAAGTTCAGTGCTGATAAGAAGGTCAACTTTACCTCTTTCAAGTTTTGAAGAGATAAGGTTCCTGACTTCGTTCTCTTTTTCGCGGAACACCGAAGGCAGCCTTAGCGACAGGTCCAGCTGTTTGCTGTTCAGGCTTTTCGCTTCTATGCTCAGCTTTCGGCTGGTGAACTCTGCAACGGCCTTCCCGTAGCCTGTCATCGATTTGATCATGACTTATGTTTTATGTGGATGTAAATATACGAAAACCCTGCGGTGCCGCAATGATATGAGGAGCTGGTCTTTTTCAAATTGCAGGAAGTGAGTCGAATTTTCTTATTTTTGTAATTGTAGCGAAAGTTTTTCTCATAAGTTGCATTGGGCTGTTTAAGCGAGGCATATCACACAAGCCGCATCAGGTATATGAAGCGAAGCATTTTGCAAAAGCTGCCTCAGGTGCGAGGAGCTTGTAAAATGCCAGAGGAGCCTATCATCATACCGCTCCGCTGCACCGTAGCAGCGTTGCAAAGATGCGAGCGACAGCGGCGGTGTGATGTGCGAGCGGTGAGAAAACTAAGCTAATCTTTGAAAAATTCATCTCAGCATGCAGTACCAGCTCATCGACGATACACTTAAACTCTACACCCTGATGCTAAACGATATAGCACAGGCCCATGACTATATTATACTTGAGACATACAAATTCGCCAACGACCATATGGGCGAGAGGTTCAGGGATGCGCTCACCAAAAAGGCGAAGGAAGGTGTGAATATCCGCATCCTGATTGATTCCTGGGGCAAGGGCCCGGTCAGTGATGATTTCTTCAAAGAGCTGACGACCAACGGGGGGGAGGTGAAGTTTTTCGAGAAGATCAAGATCAACACCGACCTGTTCACCCGGGGCCACCGGCGCGATCACCGCAAGATCATGGTGATCGATGATAAAGTCTCTTACCTCGGATCGGCCAATATTACAGGTTATAACCTGAACTGGAGGGAGCTTATCCTGAGGTCGGAAGGAGACCTGGCGGTTCCCCTGAAACAGGTGTTTATGGAAAATTTCGAGGCATTCAATCCGTATATCATAACAAACAAACTGAATTTCACCCGCACCATATACCATGGCGATTTTGAGATCATGAGAGACGTGCCTTCTCTTCCTCTTCAAAGGATAAGAAAGAAATATGTGCAGATGATACGCTCGGCTAAAAAATCCCTTGTGCTTGAAACGCCATATTTCCTCCCTGGTTACAATCTCAGGAAGTCATTGATGGATGCAGCAAAGCGTGGTGTCGATGTGCAGGTGATCATGCCCAAGAATTCGGATGTCAGGATCATAGATATCCTCAGGAACAAATACCTCGGGCTGCTTTATAAGAACAAAGTGAAGATCTTTTTTTACGGGCCTTATAACCTGCATGCCAAGATGATGATGATCGATGATGAGATCTTCTCGATCAGTTCGGCCAATTTTGATTACCGCAGTTTCAGGTTCCAGTATGAGGTTGCACTGATAGGTTCGGAACCTGATATTATTAGCCAGCTTAAAACCCATGTTGCTGAGTCCCTTAAAAATTCAGAGGCTTTTATATATGAAGTCTGGGAGAAACGTTCGTGGGTTGAGAAATTCTTTGAATGGTTACTGACCCCTTTCAGGCACCTTCTTTAGCTTATCTTTTATCGAACCGCTGTTGACCAGGGCAACCCCGCTGAAGATGAGGATTGCTGCAATAACTTTGGTCCAGGTGATGTTGGCGCCTCCTATGGTAACCGACACTGCCGAAGCTATAAATGGCTGCAGGTAAGTGTAATAGCTTACGATACTCGGCATGACCCTTTCAAGGGCATAATTTACAAGGAAATAGGCTATGAAAGTATTCATCACTATCACGTAAAGCACAAGCAGCCAGTTTTTTCCTGAGATGGCAGCATAATGGATGTCAAGGGCCGGTTTGATTGAAAAGGGAAGTACGAAGAGGAACCCGAAAATGGATACCCATTTGAGGATAGTGGCGGTGGTGTATTTTGCTGTTAATGGCTTTATGAGGACGAGGTAAAGCGCGTAAAAGACCATATTCCCTATAATGAGCATGTTCCCGAGTGCATGGTTGCCGCTGAAACTCAGTCCGCTGGAATATAATACCAGCAGGAGTGCCCCTGATGCCCCGAGAGCGATACCTCCTGCTTTTCGTATCGTTACGCTTTCGCCTATGATCAGGCTTGAAAATATCAGGACCAGAATGGGGTTGATAACATGCAGGATAGAAGCATCCACAGGTGAAGTAAAAGTAAGGCCCACGTAAAATAAGGTCTGGTTCAGCCCGAACCCTATGATCCCCAGGAAAGCCAGCATGATCAGGTCCCTGGGGGCAACCTTTTCATGAACAAAGAGTTTCTGGAAAACATAAAAGCAAACCACCCCGCCTGCGAGCCTGAGGATGATCAGTTGCATGGGGCCGAAGACATCGGTAAGCAGGTATTTCGAGATGGAATAATTAGTCCCCCATATGAAGGCAACGGCAAGTAATGCCAGGTGAGCTCGCTGGTTTTGTGAGGGGGCTTTCATAAGCCTGCAAAGGTACGAATTTCGTGACTGGTGAACGGTGACTGGTGAATGGTGACTGTTCACCGTTCACCAGTCACCATTTACCAGTTCCGGGAAGGGTTAAGAGATTTTGATCTCTTTTTTGGTTTCCAGCCTGGCTTCTTCGCGTTTTGGCATGGTAACCTTGAGAACACCATCCTTGTAATCAGC
>CAIJYT010000220.1 GCA_903824935.1 uncultured Bacteroidales bacterium
GCCTAACTTATGCCTTCCTTGCCTTTCTTATCCTGATCTTCTTACCGTCGTTTTCACACGCAGGAAATATTGGTTATATCGACCAGTACAATGTAAAATGGACCAGGCCTTCGGCCGATGCCTCCGGCTCTATGCCCCTGGGCGGAGGCGATATAGGCTGCAATGTATGGGTTGAGAACGGGGATATACTGTTCTACATTTCAAGGACCGGGACCTTCGACGAAAACAACAGCATGCTTAAACTGGGAAGGATCAGGATCAGGTTCAGCCCCAATCCTTTCGCCGACGGCTTTACTTCATTCAGGCAGGAACTCAGGCTTAAGGAAGGATATATAGAATTCGAAGCCGTAAGGGACAATATCAGTGTTAAAGCGAGGATATGGGTGGAGGTTTTCAGGCCTGTCATCCATTTTTCGGCCGAAAGCAGTGACAGGCTCACCATGGAAGCCTCCTATGAAAGCTGGAGGAACGAAGACCATCCGATCAGCAGGGATGAGAGAATGCAATGTCTTAGTTTCCTGGGCACCGATCCCAGGGTCATTCCTCTGACCACTTACAAAGACGTGGTCGGCAAGGGCCCCGACGAAGTGTTTTGGTATCACAGGAACCGGAATGATGACCTGGTTTTCGACAAAGAAATTACCCAGCAGCACCTCGACCAGGTGAAGTCAGGGTTCAGGAATCCTTTAAAGGATCTCACCTTCGGTGGACTGATGAAAGGCGGGAACCTGGCCTTCAGCCGCAATGCGGATGGCAGCTACCTTGGCACCGCTTACAAGGGCTGGGTTATGAAATCGGCGGAGCCTTCATCAAAGCATTCGCTGATGATAGTGCTTCACACTTCCCGGGCTGCCTCGGCCGAAGCCTGGAAGAGTGAACTTGAAAGTGAACTTTCATCGCTTGATGATGAAAATGTTGCCTTGTCAAAAAACCTCAAATGGTGGGCTTCTTTCTGGGACCGCAGCCATATTGTGATCAATAACGGTGCCGGGCCTGAAGACCAGGGCTGGAGGATAGGCAGGAATTACCAGCTTTTCAGGTACATGCTTGCATGCAATGCATACGGGGAGTACCCAAGCAAGTTCAACGGGGGCCTGTTCACCTTTGACCCCGGTCTCACCATAAAGAAATACCAGGGACTGAGCCCTGACTTCAGGCAATGGGGAGGCGGAAGTTTTACAGCCCAGAACCAGAGGCTGGTGTACTGGCCCATGCTGAAATCGGGGGATTTTTCCTTTATGCATTCCCAGTTCTCATTATATTCCCGGAACCTGGCAGCTGCCGAGCTCAGGACAAGGACATACTGGAAGCACGGGGGAGCCAGCTATGGTGAACATCTTGAGAACTTCGGATTGCCCATAGGCGACATATACCAGTACGGATGGGGCCAGGGGAAATTAGGTCCGAGGAGCGATTCGGCCAGCACCCGCGTAGTAAAAGACAGCACAGGAAACAAAATAACAGTGCTGGATTACGGTTACCTCGATAACGACTGGGTATCGGATGAGTACGATAATGCCCTTGAGTTTGCTTTCATGGTTCTTGAATACCAGAGGTTCAGCGCTGAAGACATTTCGGGGTACCTGCCTTTCGTGGCAAGCTGCGTAAGATTCTATGACGAGCATTACCAGTACTGGGCAAAGCGGCTATACGGCAAGCCCCTCGATGCAAAAGGCAAGCTGATCCTGTATCCTTCAACAGCTCTTGAAACGTATAAAATAGCCTTAAACCCCACTCCTGTCATCGCAGCTCTCAGGTCTGTACTCACTTCCCTCCTCGCCCTTCCTGTATCCTATGGCAGCCCTGAACAAAGGACATACTGGAAAGAATTGCTGGGGCGTGTCCCAGAAATTCCTTTCAGGACGATGAAAGGTAAAACCGTGATTGCCCCTGCAGAATCATGGGAGTTTATCAACAACATAGAATTACCGCAGTTGTATCCTGTATTTCCATACGGCATGTTCGGCATAGCCAAACCATTATCGAGGGAAGCTGTTGACACCTGGTATTCTGGCGCAGATAACAGCAACCAGTACGGTTATATCAGCTGGCACCAGGATGCAATTTTCTGCGCAAGGCTGGGGCTTTGGGAAGAAGCAAAAGACCTGATCGTAAAGAAACTTGATGACGGGCCACTTAGGTTCCCGGCCTTCTGGGGACCGGGCCACGACTGGACTCCCGACCATAACTGGGGTGGCAGCGGCATGATAGCCCTCCAGGAATGCCTGCTGCAGACTATAGACTCCTTGCTGTATGTAAT
Organism: uncultured Bacteroidales bacterium; assembly: GCA_903824935.1. Lineage (GTDB taxonomy): Bacteria > Bacteroidota > Bacteroidia > Bacteroidales > FEN-979 > CAIRDP01. Next base: position 2,261 of record CAIJYT010000220.1, read on the forward strand.
GCCAACCTGGCCACCCGAATGGAATGTGGATTTCAAACTTCATGCCCCGGGAAAAACCACTGTCGAGGCCAGCGCACAGGGAAGAAAGCTTATGAAGATGAAAGTGGTGCCGGCAGCCAGGAAATCGGACGTGATCATGATGAATGTTGTTTCCCCTAAAAAATTCCTCAAAGACCCGGGCCAGGAAAAGAACCGGGGCAAATCATCCAAATAAAAACATGAGACAGTTCAGATATCTGTTACCCTTGGTAATTCTGCTTTTGCTGGCTATCGCCTGTGCTAAAAAATCCGACACAACCAGCCCTATATTGCCTGGCAACTGGGTGCAGACACAGGGACCGGGCAGCGGAATTATCAGGTGTATGGCAGTGGTGGGAGACACGATACTGGCCGGTGCGGAATCCAATGGGCTGTTTTTTTCGGGCAACGGGGGTGGATCATGGGTGCAGGACAAAACAGCCGTCCCTCAAACCGGTACAACTTCAGCCGTTGTCGCTGTGAACGACACTACCCTTTATGCGATCAGCGACATGCTGTACCGCTCGTACAACAGGGGTGTCAAATGGGAGGGAATAGCCAGCCTTCCTTCAGGAACAGTGACCTTGTCGGCTAATAATTCACTTTTAGTGACGGGTACGCAAGGGACAGGAGGAGTATCGGTATCAAGGGATGGCGGGAAAAACTGGTCGCAATCCCAGCCGGTCTCAGGCAATTACCTGAATTCAGTGGCAGTAATTGATCAGGATATTTTTGACGGGACTACCGGAGCGGGGGTATTTTACAGTCACGATTACGGTTTGCATTGGGAATCATTAAACCTGGGTTTATCGAATCTTGACGTTCGCTGCCTTTTAATCAGCAGGTCATTGATTTATGCCGGTACTGCCAAAGGTATTTTTTTGACTTCAAACAAAGGTCAGAACTGGAGTCTTCTCAGCAGCGGACTCCCGACAGATCTTCCTGTCTCATGTATTGCTGCTTCCGGCACTTCTTTGCTGATAGGTAACCAGGACGGGATATGGCATTCCGCCGACGGGGGAACAAACTGGGATCCTGCAACAGGCGACCTTCCGTTTACCGATATCCGTTCGCTTGCAATATGCGGTTCTTCCATAGTGGCAGGGACAGGAAACGGCCTGTTCAGCTCAGGAAACAATGGAATTTCATGGTCGCTCGTCGGCCTTGCCGTTTCCACAGTAAAATCAATGTGTATCGGCATGAATAACCTTATTGTTGCAGCCGGAGGGGATATCCCGCTTGTATACATCACAGCCGATCAGGGCAACCAATGGTCATTGGCAAGCTCAGTGATCAACACCCATAATGTGGCATCCCTGGCATACGGCAGCGGGTACCTGGTAGCAGGGACGGATAGCGGGATTTTTATTTCACGCGACCAGGGTCATTCATGGAGCAGCCGCTCCTCAGGCCTGGCAAGCCTGGATGTACGAACTGTCGGTATAGGAGGCTCATACTGGTTCGCGGGGACTTTTAACAGCGGGTTCTTCAGGTCAGCCAATAACGGCCAGAACTGGCAGAAATTAACAACAGGTATTCCCGATAACAAATTTGTATTCTCTGTATTCTGCCAGGGTTCAGAGGTTTTTGCAGGAACATCTTTCGGGGGGCTGCTTATATCGAAGGACTATGGGCTGAGCTGGATTTTACAAAACCAGGTTCCTGAGAATACTGTAATTTCTTCCTTTGCAGCCAGCGGATCAACAGTTTATGCAGGAACTCACAATGGTGTTTGGGAATCGGATGACAGCGGGCAAACCTGGTATGCCACGACTCTCTCCAACCAGGTGGTGAACAGTATGCTGATCATTGGAGAAAATGTTTTTGCCGGAGTTCAGGCCTGGGGAATCTTCTCAACGGCATTAAAAGGGACAAAATGGGCTATGCTGGTAAACGGCCTGACTTATAAACCTACCGTTACATCTCTCGCTACCGACGGGACCATACTTTATGCCGGAACACAGGGCTTAGGCGTATGGACACATCCTCTTAAATAATCCTCAGGGCTGGAAGTCTGCCGCAGATACTGTCTTTAGTTTATCTCAGGATGACAACTTTCCGTTTGATGAGGTAAGTGTCGGATTGTATCCTCACATAATAAGTCCCTGCTGCAGCAGATGAAAGGTCGATCTGGTATTCATTCTGGCCTTTCAGTTGCTTTTTCAGAACTGTTTTCCCGTTCATGTCTTCAACCTCGATAGTTAATTCACGCTTGCTGCCTTCAGCAGGAACTACATTAAATATCCCTTTGCTTGGGTTCGGATAGATCTCAACCTGTTCGGTCGGCGACTCACCAATACCCGTATTCTGTTTCGCCTGTACCAGGTTAACAGTAACGGGTGTAACTCCGGTGGCAGATACAGAGATATGCGCAGTGCGGGCGGTATTGCCGCTGTTCTGGGTATAGTTTGCAACAATGGTACCGTTATTACTGCCCGAAGGTGTAACAGTACACCAGCTACTGTCGGAATGCACGGCCCAGTTGACATTGGAGGTTACTGTATAATTTATGCTTCCTGCAATGGAAGTCACATTTTGTACAGGCGGTGTCACACTCAGGCTTGGAAGGGCAGCAACCTGGGTGACTGTGACGATTACAGGAACAACTCCGGCTCCGCTTGTGGTTATATGTGCAATTCTTGTCGCCATCCGCGGGTTTGCAGCAAAAGTTACCAGGATACTTCCATTACCCATCCCCCCCGGGGTTTTAACTGTGCACCAGCTGGAATCGCTGACCACCGACCATGAAATATTCGACAGTACACTGAAGGTTGTCCTGCCCGTATCGGCAACAACATCCTGGTTGGGGGGTGTTACGATGAGCTGGGGAGTAACTCCTGCCTGGCTCACGGTAACATGCACCGAAGGGACTCCGCTCCCGCTGACTGTAATGGTAGCAAGTCTTGGTGATGTATCTGTATTACCTGTAAAGTTTGCAAAGATCGTATCATTGCCTGCACCCAATGGAGTAGGCACGCACCATGAAACATCGCTGGAAACAAGCCAGTTGATATTGCTGGTGACAAAGAACTGGGTCTGGCCTGTTGTTTCGCCTACGCTCCGGCTAGGAGGAGTGACTGCAAGACTTGCCTGCAAGGTTGAAAAGCTAAGGGTATCCCCGTTTACAGTACCCACCGCACTTGACCCTGTGGCACAGTAATAATAAGTCATACCCTGTGAGAGACCTGTGATGGTTTTTGAAATACTTACGTTTGACATACCCGAACCCAGGGTGTCGGGAACTGTAGAGTTTGTAAGGCTGTTCCTTGACGTTCCCCAGCTAAAATATCCGGTCGAAGATGAGCCATAGGGATTAACACTGCCATTGACAGTCACAGCATCTGCTAAAACGTTTGTTGCCAACCCGGTAATGACCAGGGGTGGAAAAGTATACTTGAAGGAGGCGATCTTTGTTTTCCTGGTTCCACCTGAACCTATATATTCATCGGTGAACCAGAAAGTATTTGTATCGGCAGGGTCGATTGAAAGAAGGGAGTAATCCCCCCAGCGCTCAATCCCTGATTGCGAAAAGCTGCCGTTCACGATGGTGTCTTCTGCTATGTCCAATGTGTTGTTTGCTGCAAGGTATGCCATTGGCGATTGGCCGCAATACCTGATTCCCGGATGTATTGTAGTGCCCGATACAGAGTAACCAAGGGCGATGGTGTTTGAACCATTCAGCATGACTGTTCCCATCCAGCGGCTCAGAGAATCCGGACAGTATGTTCCCTGTTGCCTGATAGACCAGGCCCCTGTCGTTTTGCGAAGTTCGTACCACCTTATCCCTGCATGATTGTTATTCGGGGGTGTGCCAAGATTTATCGTATGACAACAGACGAGGGTCTGGTACGATCCGAAATTCCTGTATTGAGGGACATTCATGATGACCTGTGGGATCCCGTCCAGTTTCTGGTTGGTACCCAACTGGGGAATATTATACCAGTTGTTCCCGAAATTACTGCTGAAAGGTATGACATCCAACTGCTGGACCCTGTTAAAAGTTGAATTGGTGAGGGTGGCCCAGTCAACATGAAGTTCATAGACCCACAGCTGGTCGGTACCTCCTCCGAAAGCATCATCATTAAACGCTATATAAAGCCCGGGGGAACCGGCAGGAGCAAACTGCCCGTCGTTATCCACAGGAGGTACACACATAAAGCCATCCACAGAAACAGGTCTCCAGTTATTGTGGAAGCCTACCATCTGCGCTACTCCTCCTGCAAGAATGGAATCACGCTGAAAAACATAAGTATCAGTGCTGCCTCCGTTATTATCTCCCATGTAATAACCGTCGCGCCAAACGCTTACTTTAGCGTAATCGGGCATGGTTGCAACATGGAATGAATACCTGTGCCAGGTTCCTGTGGGATCATTGGTTGAAGATACTGCCAGCAGGAGGTAATTTATTGAACCTGATATGGAGATCTCGGTGACCAGCCAGCGGTCGGCGATTTCATCATACAAAATGACGGGGTCGCCGTCATTGTAATTTGAACCCGCCGTACCTGCGAACAAGGTATTAACTGCCGTTGGGCCGGCTACCTTGGTCCCTGTCTTGGTGTATATGGTATAAGAGCAGTTAATGGTCTGCATATAATAGGACTGGCCAGCAGTACCGTTACAATCAGGAGGATAATAAGGAGAAGTGCCTCCATCGAAATTCGCGGTGATGCTTGAGGTTTTATGAACCTTTCCCATTTCTTTCTGATAATATGGATCAGGCCCATGGGGCAGAGCCGTCGCAGCATAAGGGTAACTGCGTTTGCCGAGTCCTTCATTCAATTCTTTTTTAGCCCTTTTGGCCATTGCTTTCATCTCAGCCTCGGTCATTGGCGGGATATCACGTAAGGGTTTGCTGAGGCCAAGGTAGGTACCTGTGCCGATGATAGCTGGTTTAGCAGGCATGTTCTGGGCACCTGCCCAAAGTGCAGACATAATAAATGCCAGCAGGAAGATGGAAAGATTTAGTTTCATAGGTGGCGTTTGAATCACAAAAATAACCAATAATGCAGCATGTTAGGGTAAATTTTTTATATTAATATTTGCCTGAATTGAAGAAAAGCAGGGTGGTATTTAATTCTCTTTTATTTATTTTTGCACTCAAATGCCAAATATTCAAAACGAATGAAACAAATTATACTGTTAATTTCCGCTCTGTTCATCCTGGGTTCATTAACCGGCCAGGAAATTAAAACCGTTGCCACTGGGCTTGACAAAGCCAAAGAAGAAGCCCCTCCGGATACGGCAAAACATCACTGGAAATTCGGCGGATTCGGCTCACTTACCATAAATCAGGCTGCATATTCCAACTGGGCCGCAGGGGGGACGAATTCATTGGGTGCTACAGGCATGCTCAACCTGAGGTTGCGTTATACTAAAAACAAGCATTCCTGGGCCAATCTCCTAGATGCTGCATATGGTTTTCAACTTTTAGGGAAGACCGAAAATGCCAAATACAATAAAACTGATGACAAGATTGAGTTCACCACGGCTTACAGCTTTGAACTGCATAAAAATAAAAAATGGTTCCTCACCGTCCTGGCGAACTTTCGTTCCCAGTTCTCCAACGGCTACAATTATCCGAACGACAGTGTCCCCATATCCAAATTCATGGCCCCGGGTTACGTTGTTGTCGGTATTGGCATAACATACAGGCCTGCAAATTTCTTCACTCTTTACATCTCCCCCTCATCTGGCCGTTTCACCTTTGTACTGGATGATACACTTTCAAAACAGGGCGCTTTCGGGGTCGAGAAAGGGAAAAAGATCAGGGGTGAATTCGGCCCCTACGTAAGGGCTGACCTGAATAAAGACCTTGCAAAAAACATCAACCTTTCTTCAAGCCTTGAATTATTCACTAATTACCTGAAAGATTTCGGGAACATTAATGTCAACTGGAATGTGTTGTTCACCCTCAAAGTCAATAAATGGCTTGCAACCATCATCAATTGCCAGGTTATTTACGATGACAACACGATGATTCAAACCAATGCCCCTGAACCTGCAACCGGGCCCCGCACTCAGTTCAAGGAAACCATCGGAGTAGGTCTCTCATATAAATTTCATTAACAATTTAACTGTAGACTGCCCACTGCAGACTGCCGACTTTTTTTATGACCGGGAATTTTATATATCTTTGACAACCTAACCGACACCCCATGGCCCATCACGATTTATACGATGATCACACTTTATCGCATGACGAACTGAAATACAGGGAACATACCGAAAGAGCAGCCCTTTTTATCAAGATCGACCTGTTTCGCTCAGCCAGGGAAGAATATAAAGCTGCGCTCGTTTATAAGCCTGGCGACGAAAAATGCCATAAGGGAATTTCAGACATGAACTCCAACATACAGCGGGATAAAAAGGTCGTGCTGGCGGTTGTACCTGTCGTTCTTGCAGTGATTGCTGCAATTGCTGTATTTTCCTGATCAGCCCTGGCTTCTCAGCTCATCAATCAGTCCGAGGAGGACATCCTTGGTCACAGGTTTCGGAAGATATCCTGAAAATCCCAGGGAAATAAGCCTGTCCCTGTCACCAATTGAAGCATACCCGGTAAGTGCAATTATCGGGATCGTTTTGTACTCACTAAGTTTGCGAATCTCAAGCATGGCCTGGATGCCGTCGGGCCCCGGGCCAAGATTTATGTCCATCAGTATCATGTCAAAGTGATTCTGCCGGGCGCTTTCTATCGCAGCTTTTCCGTCAAGGGCCGAATAAGCCATACAACTGTCCTGGATATACAATGTGAGCAACTGCAGGTTTACAAGATTATCTTCAACGACCAGTATAGTTGGGATCGTTTTAGTGCCTGTTGCCGGTTTGGCAGCTTCCGGCATTTTCTTCTGCCCGGGATCAGGCTTCTGCTCAAATGCGTTCCCTGCCGAAGGCAGTATGACAATGAACTCAGAACCCTCCCCAACTTTGCTCTTAAGCCTTATATCGCCATTCAGAAGATGTGCGATTTTCCTGCTCAGGGTCAGACCCAGGCCTGAACCCTCAAACTTCCGTCCATAACCTTCGCTTACCTGGCGGAAGGTTTCGAAGATCAGCTCAAAATTCTCTGCCGACACACCTATTCCTGTGTCCTTGACAGAGATAGCGACTTTTGCCTTATCATCTTCATTGATTTCCTTTGCCTCGATGGTTATGCTCCCTTCCTCGGTGTATTTGACAGCATTGTCGATAAGACATCTCAACAGGTGCTGCAACAGATAATCATCCCCGAAAATCTGGACAAAAGCAGGTACATTCAATTTAAGACTAAGGTTTTTACGCTTGATCAGGGGCTCATAGTTTGCCAGGACTTTCAGCAGGCTCTTTTTAATAGACTGGGGAGTGAATTTCCTGGTTACCTTGTCAGACTCGAGATGTGAAAGGTCCATGATGGCATCAAGGGTATCCATCAGGCGCCGGCCTGAAATAAGTATATTCTCTGCCTTTGTCCTTGCATCAGGATCAAGAAGATCATTTGCAAGGATCTCGGCAAATCCAAGTATCCCGTTCATGGGCGTCCTCAGCTCGTGGTTCATATTGGCGAGAAGTGAGGAGGCAAGTTTTGATGAAACCTCGGCCTTTTGCTTCTGAACAACCAGTTCCTGCTGCATTTTCAAGCGGTGGACCGACAGGGCGATCTGTTCCGACACAAAGATCAGCACATCCACTTCATGATCCCCGTAACGTATCTTGGGGTTATAGCTCTGGACGACCAGGGCGCCTATAACTTCCTTATCCACCCTCAGTGGAACGCCAAGCCAGTCAATGGCCGGAGATCCTCTCATTTCGATTATACCCCGGTCCACAAAATACTGTATATCTTCAGGTTTGGCTAAAAGATGTTTGCCTGTCCTCAGTACGATGTCGGTAAGTGTATTCCCTCGCTTCCTGGGTACCGGAGGGGGATCTTTCTCATCAACATAATACGGGAAGCTTATTGTTTCGTTATCGGGCTCAATCAGGGCAATAAATAAATTATGTGCATCCATAAGATCCCCGATAACAATATGGATGTTCGCAAAAAGGTCATTCATGCCTTTGGCCGAATGTGCAAGTTCAGAGATCCTGTACACGGCACCTTTAACCTTCTCCGACTGGATTACGTCAGAGATGTCCTTGTTGATCGTGATAATCCCGAGCACATTCCCCTGTTCATCCTTCAGCTGGGAGGTGGAAGAAAGGACATATGCCGTGCTTCCGTCCTTGCGTTTGTGAACCAATTCCCCTTTCCATGATCCGTTCCGGGCGAGCTCGTCATATATCCCCGCCTTGCTTGCACCAGGAAAATCCAAACGAAGTGAACCTCCCCCGAACTTACCTATGATCTCTTCCGCCTTCCACCCGTATATCCTTTCAGCTCCTTTATTCCAGCTTTGAATGATCATATCCTTGTCGAACGTGATTATTGCATCGCTGATCTCCTGCAACAGGGCATTCATATACCTTATCTGTTCTTCATCCATATTCGATTTCTGCTGGAATTTGAAACGGGATTTGTAATATTCAAGTTGCTGGCTTTTCCATATAAGGACCGAAGAAATGACTATAACGATAATGAACACGGCAATATAAAGGATAAGGGTCATAGCGTTTTTTTCCAGAGGAGCTGTAAGTTCACTCTTATCTATCTTGCATACGATCCACCAGTTCGTGCCTTCGATACGCTTTATCTCGGCCAGAACTGATTTACCCCGGTAATCTTTTGAATTTGACAGCACCATGGACCCTCTCATCGGGATGCTTTGAGTGATCTCGTCTGCTGATGAGGGAGTGGTGAAGGCAATAACAGTATCCGGTTTAAGTTTACTCCCTGAAAGGTAAAATGTCGACCCCTGCTCATGGTGCAGAAGTATGTTTTCGGCCGTGATCTTCTGAACAGGCCAGGATGCTAATGTAGGATAAAGATTTTTCAAAGGATCAATAAAGAAGATAACATAGCCCAGCAGCCCCTGTTTGCCATTCAGAGCGGTTGAAGAGACGAGAAAAGGTTTCTTGTCACCGCCCTGGATAATGTCGGAAAGCCTCACATTCCCTGGTTTAATGCTTTTGATCTCAGCTTTAATGAGCGTAATATCGAATGGCTGGTTGTTATTGTCATTAAGTGCAAAAATCCTGTTCCCAAGAGGGTCGCATAAAACAATGTTAGTATATTCATGATTGCGCTTAATGGGTTCCAGCCAGTCTCTCAATTTCTCCCTGCATGCATGGTTTGCAGGAGACAAGGTAAGCCTGGTGAACGCTGTAATGAATTCCCGGCTCCCGGCCACAAACGTTCCCTCGGCTTTCCTTTCCTCAATCCAGTTATTGATCTCATGGACTTTAAAACTGGCTACGGTTGAGATAAACTCCTTATGGATACTGAGAATATCATCCCTCTGGTTGATAAAATAAAAATGGCCGCCCAGGAACAATCCGCCTGCAAACAGGAAGACAAACAGAAACTGTTTCCATTGTAACCTGAATTTGTTCTGTTTAAAGTCCGGCTGTGTCATTCATTGCCAGTTGTTGGGAATTCAAATGTACAAAACTTTATTCTCTCCCCGGGGACTTTTATTCAGGAGTTTTTATGTATGTTTGTATAGCATCAAACGATAAAACCAGGGGATATGGATACCGGGAAACCGATCATGCTGAAATTAGTTAAAAATGACAGCTGGCTTGAGCCGGTCGCCCTGGAAGTCTATGAAAGGTACCAGCGGTACCAGAATGCTCTTCAAGGGATAAAGAACGACTGGAAATCTCTTTCAAGGTTTGCCGACGCTTACCAGTGGTATGGGATACATTATGACCGCAGTAAAAAAGGCTGGGTTTACAGGGAATGGGCGCCAAATGCCCTTGACCTTTATCTCTTCGGCGATTTCAATAACTGGCAGAGATATTCGCACAGGCTGAACTGTGACAGGGACGGCAACTGGGAGATATTCCTTCCTGATGAGGAATATGGCGACCGCTTCGTCCACATGGGGAAGATCAAAGTGATGGTGCATTCAGAACTTGGCTGGAATGAACGGCTCCCTGCCTATATAACAAGGGTTGTACAGGATTCTGTTACAAAGGATTTTTCGGGACAGATATGGGACCCTCCCAAGCAGTTCGACTGGGAAAACGACCGCTTCGACATGAGCAGCCTGCAAGAATTTTTCATTTATGAATGCCACCCGGGCATGGCACAGGAGCGTGAGGGAATCGGAACGTTCTTGGAGTTCGCCGATGACCTCATCCCATATATCAAAAATGCAGGGTATAATGTGATCCAGATAATGGCGGTGGCTGAACACCCGTATTACGGTTCCTTCGGATATCATGTCACCAATTATTTTGCTGTATCAAGCCGTTTCGGTACCCCTGAAGAGCTTAAATATCTTATTAAAAAGGCTCATGAGCAGGGGATTGCTGTTATCATGGACCTGGTCCACTCCCATGCCGCGAAGAACACCAATGAAGGACTGAACATGTTCGACGGCAGCGAGCACCAGTATTTTCACGAGGGTCCGAGAGGCAACCATCCTCACTGGGATTCCAAATGTTTTGATTATGGCAAAAGGGAGGTACAGCAGTTCCTCCTTTCCAATGTCAAATACTGGTTAAAGGAATTCCATTTCGACGGATTCCGTTTTGACGGGGTAACCTCAATGATGTATTTCGACCACGGATACCGTGAAATATGGGACCGTGACGGGTATTTCACCCATGGCGTGGAATGGGATGCCCTTGTTTACATGCAGCTTGCAAACACCCTGGCCCACCAGGTCAAGGCTTCCGCACTGACTATCGCAGAAGATGTTACAGGCATGCCCGGACTTTGCAGGCCCATCAAAGAAGGAGGCATAGGGTTTGATTTCCGGCTGGGAATGGCGCTGCCCGATTACTGGATCAAGCTCCTGAAAGAAAAAAAGGATGAGGACTGGGATGTCCACGAGATGTGGAACGTGATGAATGACCGCCTGCCCGATGTGAAAACCATTGCATACTGTGAATCTCACGACCAGGCACTGGTTGGTGACCAGACCATAGCCTTCAGGCTTATGCAAAGTGAGATTTATTTCAAGATGAGCAGGGAAGAAGAAAGTCACATCATCTCAAGAGGGATAGCGTTGCATAAAATGATCAGGATGTTCACGCTTTCACTCGGAGGCCAGGCTTACCTGAATTTTATGGGAAATGAATTCGGCCATCCCGACTGGATCGATTTCCCTCGCGAAGGCAACAACTGGAGCCATCAGTATGCCAGGAGACAATGGTCACTTGGGTTAAACGAGAATCTGAAATACAGGTTCCTGGGGGAATTCGACAGGCAAATGCTTATCCTCGCAAAAAAATACGGGATACTGGAAGCTAATTTCGGGCACCAGGTGTGGATGGACCATGAGAACAAAACCGTGATCTTTGAAAAATCAGGATTGCTCTTTGTGTTCAATTTTCATCCTTTCAATTCCATTCCCGACTACTCTTTTAATGTACCCGAACCCGGAGATTACCGTCTTATTCTGAATTCAGATTCACTCCTGTTCGGAGGCCATGGCCGCCTCGATGAAAACATAATACACACCACCATTTTCAATCCCGGTGAAAGCACGCACACCTTGAAAATATACAACATAAACCGCAGCGTGCAGATTTTCGAACAGATCCTGAAAGCTGATAACCACAACTAAAAAACAAAATGCGCGAAAAAAGAAGAATGAGTTTCTGGCAGATATGGAACATGAGCTTTGGCTTCCTCGGCATCCAGTTCGGATGGGGATTGCAAATGGCCAACATGAGTGCCATCTACTCATACCTGGGCGCAATGCCCGGCCAGATTGCCCTGCTATGGCTTGCTGCCCCTGTCACAGGTGTCATCATCCAGCCGCTGATCGGGCAGGCAAGTGACCGCACATGGACAAGGCTGGGCCGCCGCCGTCCTTATATACTGGTTGGAGCCATACTTGCTTCACTGGCCCTGATCCTGATGCCCAATTCACCTACCTTCTGGATCGCGGCAGGGCTTCTCTGGGTGCTCGACGGCACCATCAATGCCAGCATGCAGCCTTTCAGGGCCATGGTGGCCGACAACCTCCCCGAAGAACAGAATTCCCAGGGTTTTGCCATACAATCATTGTTTATCGGGCTCGGAGGAACCATAGCCTCCGCATTACCATGGATGATGACGAACTGGTTCGGTATGACTCAGGATAAAGCCGGCCAGGGACATATCCCTGCTTCAGTCACTTTATCGTTTTACATTGGAGCTGTCGCTTTTATCGGCGCTGTCCTCTGGACAGTATTTTCGACAAAAGAAATTCCGCCTGAAGAAAAAGAACTTTCAATTATCAGGTCACAGAAATTTGACTGGACACTGGGCCTGGGAGATATAGCCAGGCTCATCACACACCTCCCTAAACGGATGTGGGAACTGGGGCTGGTACAATTCTTTACATGGATTGGCATGTTTTGTTTGTGGGTATATTTCTCACCTGCGATTGCAAATAATGTTTTCCACGCAAAAGCCGGAACGGTAGAGATGGAGTCTTCGGGGGCCTGGGCAGGGTTCTGTTTCGCAATGTATAACGCGGTTTGCTTCCTGTTTTCATTCGTGCTGATCCGGGTCACAAAATTCACAGGACCGAAACTTATGCATACCCTCTGCCTGGCTTTAGGCGCACTTGGAATGATTAGCATTCCTTTTGTAGCAGGGAAGTTTGGATTATTGTTTTCAATGACCTGCATCGGCATAGCATGGTCGAGTATCCTTTCAATGCCTTATGCCATGCTCACCCCGGCTTTGCCACCGGATAAACTGGGAGTGATGATGGGAATATTTAACCTTTTTATTGTAATACCCCAGGTTATTGCCTCAAGCCTGCTTGGATATGTGATTGGATTTTTCTTTTCGGGCAACCCTATGAGCGCGATGATCATTGGCGGAGTATGTTTTGCAATCGCTTCCGTGGCCACCGTTATTTTGGTTACTTACAGGAAGAGCGGTCAACCTGGTAAAATCAATGCAGCCGCAGCAGGGCATTAATATTAAAACGGACTTATGAAACATCAATATTTGTCGCTGGCATTAATGTCGGTCATCCTCTTCTTTCTGACTTCATGCCGCCATTCCCCGAAGCCGCCGGCATCCATGACTGAGAACCAGAATGCAAAAGAATACCTGTTGGCCGAAAACGAATATGCGGAAAAATGGCTGGCTAACTACAATTCTCTTCAAAACAAGATCAAGACAGAACTGGCCGGCAATACCCTTACACTTCCCCCCGGACAAGTTGCCGGCATTGATACGCTTATTCAAGCCGCAGATCCATGGAAAATCATTGTGAAAAACGGCAAAGAGGTTCATGCAGTCTCAGATGCCGGAGGCAAGATCATCGACAAGATTATCTATACCGAGGCGGATCCTGCATTCAAAGTAAGCCTGAAGGCATCGGCTTCAAAAGCCTATATATTCATTAAAAGCGGTTCCGATCAATCGACAGAAATCCATGTTTTCCCTTATTCATGCAAAAACCTGGAACCTGTGCTTATGCAGGAAAGAAAGCCGGGTGTAATTTATTCCGCAGAACATTTCGGGGGTAATAACATCTGGATATTGTCAAACGACAATGCCCCGATGCGAACCATCCTGATCGCACCTGACAGGGATCCTGTTTCGAAAAGATGGAAAGCCGCGGTTAAAGAAAATGACAGTTTGTTCATCGCCGATTTTACTCTTGTTGATCTCAAGTACCTGGTATTGGTCCAAAGAAAAAACCTCTCCACTTCCATACAGATAACCGGCATATTTGAGAAAAATGACAAAGAGGCTCCTGTTGAAAATGTTATCAATTTCCCTGAACCTGAAGGGCGGATCACCGGCCTGGTATATGACAGTAAAGACGATAAACTGGTATTCACTTATTCAAGCATTTTAACCCCTCCCACCTGTTACACCTACGGGTTACACTCAATGCACCTGGGGATTCGCTGGAAGAAACAGATAAAGAATTACATACAGGATGATTACAAGGCCGAAGTGGTTTGGGCCGGAAGTAAAGACAAAGTGAGGGTCCCTGTATCTACTTTAAGAAAAAGGGAAACGGACAATCAGGGTCAAGCCAGGCCCCTGCTGTTATTTATTGATACTGACAATCTGCAATGCAGTGAGAGCTGTTTCAGCCCCGATCTTCTCAGCTTCCTCGACAGAGGATATTGCATAGCCCGCCTGCACTTTCCTTCCACCGGTTTAAAAAACAACGAAGGCCCTGATTTAGTATCAGCCACTATTGCTTCACTTACAGAAAAAAAACTGGCTCAGACAGGCCTTGTAACCCTGCTGGGGAATGGCAATGCAGCCCTGATTGCCTTAAACACTTTCACCGCTCATCCGGCATGGATCAGGACACTGGTTCTTGAAAATCCTTCGTATGGGGAGAACCTTGCCACCATGCCTGCACCGGATACCTATATCATTGCTGACCCTGGTGATAAGGATAAAGGATTGGCAAGCCTTAAGCTGGCATCTGAAATGAGAAAACTCATTAAACCCGAAAACACCCTTCTTGTAAGAAATGCACCGGTACAGGATCAGGATTTCAAATCGGGGCTCATCACTTTCATATTGATTTCGAATGGAATACAAAAATAGAATATACAATTAAAACCTTTTACAAATGATGACTCAACGTGCCTCTGGCATACTACTTCACCCGACTTCCCTTCCCGGAAAATACGGGATAGGAACACTTGGTAAGGCTGCCTTTAACTTTATAGACTTTCTGAACAAAGCAAAACAACAATACTGGCAAATCCTGCCATTAGGCCCGACGGGTTACGGCGACTCCCCGTATCAGTGTTATTCGGCACATGCAGGGAATCCCGACCTGATTGATCTTGACATCCTCGTAAGCAGCCATCTGCTGAGCCAGGAAGATTTAGCCACTCTGCCTCATTTCAGCGAAGGAGGCGTGGATTATGAACTTGTGCAGAGAGCCAGGCTGCCGTTGCTGCTCAAAGCTTTTCATACCTTCTCGGCCCATGCACCAGAGCTGGACAAACTGGCCTATCGGAATTTCCTCAAGAGCTTCTCAGCCTGGCTTAACGATTATGCACTGTTCAGGGCCATCAAGGAAGAATCGGGGCACAAACCCTGGTATCAATGGGATCATGACCTGAAAACAAGGAATCACGACGCTTTGAAAGCAGCCGAAAGCCGGCTGGCTGAGAAGATAGATTTTCACAAATTCCTTCAGTTCGTTTTTCTCAAACAATGGATGATTGTTAAGGAATATGCAAAAAAACATAAAGTCAGGATCATTGGCGACATCCCCCTGTATATTTCCCTCGACTCTTCCGACGCATGGGCCAATCCTGATCTTTTTGAATTTGACCAGGATCTTAATCCCATCAGGGTAGGTGGTGTTCCTCCCGACTATTTCAGCGAAACCGGTCAGCTTTGGGGCAACCCGCTTTTCCGCTGGGATGTGATGAAGAATGATAATTACAAATGGTGGATGGACCGTATCCGCACGAACCTTACGTTGTCGGACGTGATCAGGATCGATCATTTCAGGGGCTTTGCAGCATACTGGGCAGTTCCGTACAGTGAGAAGACCGCAATCAACGGCACCTGGGTCACAGGTCCCGCAAAAGATTTTTTCTATGCCTTGCAGAAAGAATTCGGCAACCTGCCGATCATCGCGGAAGACCTGGGTGTGATGACCCCCGATGTAGAGGATCTGCGCGACACTTTCGGGTTCCCGGGTATGAAGATCCTTGAATTTGCGTTCGACTCCTCGGAAGCCAACGACTACATTCCATACAACTATACAAAGAACTATATTGTTTACACCGGCACCCACGACAACGACACTGTTGCAGGCTGGTTCAGGGGAGCTTCGGAAGCCGACCGCCAACAGGTGCTTGACTACCTCGATAAGGATGACAGGGACATTCACTGGTCGTTCGTGCGCCTTGCATGGTCATCGGTAGCGAATACAGCTATTGTGCCAATGCAGGACCTTCTGGGGCTGGGTAATGAAGCCCGAATGAACCTGCCGGGAACTGTAGGCGGAGGCAACTGGAAATGGAGGGCAAGGGAAAGCGATTTCGACCCTGCAATGGCCGATGCCCTTGCAGCCATTACCACCCTGTTCGGAAGAACAAGAAAATCAAAAAGCAAAACAAAGTAAAATGAAACGTCTCATCCTTTGGCTTTTGCTCATGCTTCCTTTCTGCCTGATGGCGCAACAGGC
Source organism: uncultured Bacteroidales bacterium (assembly GCA_903824935.1). Taxonomy (GTDB): domain Bacteria; phylum Bacteroidota; class Bacteroidia; order Bacteroidales; family FEN-979; genus CAIRDP01. Next base: position 18,496 of record CAIJYT010000220.1, read on the forward strand.
GGAGATCGGGCGGGTGGAGCCCCCGTTCTGGTGGACAGGTTTTAAAAACCCTGCCCTGCAGATTATGGTATATGGCAAAGAAATAGCAAAAACCGGGGTTTCCCTTGCAGGAGACAAGCAGGGAACCGTGATGATCACTTCGGTTCATAAAGTCGCAAATCCCAATTACCTGTTTGTGGACCTGAAAATCCTGAAAACATGCAAACCCGGATTTTTAACCCTGAACTTTTCGGTGAACGGCAGGATCACAGCCTCCTGCAAATATGAGCTTAAAGCCAGGCAGGCCGGTTCCGCAGCCAGGAAGGGATTCAGTAATGCCGACGTGATCTACCTAATCATGCCCGACAGGTTTGCAAACGGCGATACCACCAACGATAATATCCCGGGGATGAAGGAAAAGTGTGACAGGGCGAAGCCCGACAGCAGGCATGGCGGTGATATAAAGGGAATTTCCGACCATCTCGACTACCTGAAGGATCTCGGGATAACTGCTTTGTGGATGACTCCCCTGGTCGAAAACGACCAGGCGGTTTATTCATATCATGGTTATTCCTGTACCGATTATTATAAGATCGATCCCCGTTTCGGAACTAATGAAGATTACGCAAGACTGGGTGAGGAAATTCATAAACGGGGCATGAAAATGATCATGGACCAGGTGCTGAACCATTGCGGCAGCGGGCATTGGTGGATGAATGACTTGCCTTCAAGCGACTGGATTAACCAATGGCCCGAATTTACAAGGAGCAACTACAGGTCGGGAACCGTAAGCGATCCCTATATTTCCACTGCCGACAGCACGCTGTTTTCGAGGGGCTGGTTCGATAAGACCATGCCCGACCTGAACCAGCGTAATCAATATCTTGAAAAATACCTTATACAAAACAGCATCTGGTGGATTGAATATGCGGGGCTCGACGGCATAAGGCAGGACACCCATCCTTATTCTTTTAAAGATATGACAAGTGAATGGTGCAAAAGTATGCTCCAGGAGTATCCGAATTTCAATATTGTCGGGGAATGCTGGGTAAACTATCC
>CAIJYT010000221.1 GCA_903824935.1 uncultured Bacteroidales bacterium
AGTTTCTGGTGTCCCAAAACGGTTCGTCGATAGATAGCCGCTCTCCAGGTTGTTGTTTGTGATCAGCGCAAAATCATCATAGCTCGAGTTTATAGGTGCCTTCAGGTTTACAGGGGCCGAAAAATTGCTCCCATCGGTTTTAGACACAAACAGATCGAGACCACCAAGCCCCGGTAGTACATTGGAAGAGAAATACAGGTTGCCTGTAGCATCAAAGGTTGGAAAGATCTCATTTCCGGAGGTATTTAATACTGAAATATTCACAGGTTCAGACCATGTGCTGTCGGGCAGCTTTGAGCAATAATACAAATCCATTCCGCCTTTACCACCTGGCTTGTCCGAAGAAAAAACAAGCATTCTCCCGTCATTCCTGAGTGCGGGATGGGCAGCATTATAACTTATATTATTGAACCTGATCAGATCAGCAGGAATCCATTTACCTTCTTTGAGCGTTGCGGCCGAGATCTGCAATTTACTGGTATTGACGTCCTGTTCCTGTATGGATTTCTTATTGATCGTTGTATAATATATGATAGAGCCATTGTTGGATACCGTAGCCGGGCCATCGTTGTATTTCGACATGATCTCCGAAGCTACCGGCATCAGTTTACTGCAGTTAAAATCGGTCGCATACAGTTTTGTATTTCCCCTGCCTGTCCAGTCATTTTTAGCTCCTTCAGGGTTCTCGGCCGTCACCAAAAGTCCGCCCTTGTAATAGACCGGCGAAAAAACAGACTGAGTGTACAGGGCTGTTTTGTTAACTACAGCGAGATTGTCTTTACCCGACATCAGTTCATCATACATATCAAGTGACCTGATGAGGTTCTGAGCCTTTTCCCCATCGTTTTTCTGCTGGTATTGCAGTGCGTAAATCCTTGCATCTGCATTATTCCCGTTGATCCTTAACAATTGCACGAGATCGTACCAGTCGTCGGGAACAGCCTGCTTTAGTTTTACCAATGACTGGTATGTCTCAATCGATCCTGCAATATTGTTGGTGTAACTGTATGATAATGCAAGATTCCTGACCGCATCGTGGTCATCAGGGGATTTCTCAAGGTATTGTTTGTACAGGGGAATTGCTTCGCTGTATTCATATAATTTGAACTTCTTATCCGCCTGAGATTTCTGGGCGTACAATGAAATATTCAGAAAGCAAAACAGTATCAGTATTATTTTTTTCATTGCTTTAAATATTAGAAATAACGGTTATTCTGCTTTCTTCCAGGCATGCCTTTTTTACCGAATTCAAATCCTAAATAAACCTCGTGAGTACCGGAATTGTATGGACTCAGCCCCGAAATCGTCAGGTCGTAGGAATATCCCAGGTAAAAGTTCCCGATTTTTCCTTTTACCATAAAGTTGAGGGCATCAGATGTCCGGTATGAAACCCCTATACCGACCATTCCTTTGAACCAGGCATCCAAAGCAATATCCGCCTCGAAAGGTGCGGCAGTAACGTATTTGCACAGGAGGGCGGGCCGGAGTTCAAAATCCCTGCTGAGCACTATCCTGTAACCCCCATAAAGGAACATATGAGGTTTGATGATCTTGGACTGGGGCGAAACGCTTTCAAAAGAGACCACCTGGGGAACGGAAAATCCGATATAATATTTCGGGGTGTGAAACAGCAATCCGAATCCTGCATAGGGGATGACAACGCTCGAGTTTGTATTGTACAAAGGATCGGTGAGATCCACATTTGAGAGCTTTGAATAATCAGACTTCAGGAATTGCACACCGATCTTGATACCGGCGCTCAGCAGACCGTTGGCACCGAGGCGCAGGTGGGTTGCCACGCTGAGATCTGCTGAATTGCTTTGAGTAATTCCGATCCAGTCACTGATAACCGTGATACCCAATGCAAGATGTTGTTTAACGATTTTGCTTTCCGCATTAAAGAATAGAGTGGAAGGTGAGCCGGTATACCCCACCCATTGCTTGCGGTACCTTAAACTGAGACTTGCATCGTCGTTTGAGCCGGCGTAGGCCGGGTTGATCTCCAGGTTGCTGTTAAACTGGTTCTGTGTATACTGCGGTTCCTGCTGGGCTTTTGCAACAAGTGCAGAACACATCATTGCAAGTATTATGATTTTTTTCATTTTTCAGAGTTTAAACTTTAATACCTGACGTCGACATACATGCTTTTTTTATCCCCGTTTGGAAGTTCAAGCAGGACGAAATAGGTTCCCTGCACCAGCTTCTGTCCGCTGTTATTGACACCTTTCCAGTCGTTTTTGTAATCACTGTTCTGGTAGACGACATTTCCCCAGCGGTTAAACACTTTGATGGAAATAAAACTGCAGCATGAGGAATTCAGAATTTCAAATACGTCGTTTTTACCGTCCTCATTTGGCGTAATCCCTGTAGGGATGATCATGTTCTCAAACCGGCAGCAGGCCGGGTTGGAGCCTCCGCATTTGATCATGGGAAGGCATATGCCCCCGAGCGAGTCGGTGCAGCATTCTGTAGCACCCCGGCCGGTTGCAGTGTCATATATCCCGTTATGTGCGGTGAGATACATGCAAAACCTGTCGAGGCTCTGGCTTGCCGAGTCAATGGTAACTGTAAACGGTCCTCCTGTCAATCCCGGTGCAATGGGTGGATGAGGCTGTGTGAAGTTTGAATCAAGGACCACGCTGGGATCTGTTGTTCTGTAGTCGACCTGGTATATTGTAAAAGGTGAATTATTTTTAACAAAAAACGTATATCTGATCTTATTTCCCGAGCAATAGAGTGAATCATTGACAATATTGGCACAGGTGGGCTGCACCATCTGGCATGAATCGAACCTCAGGGTGTCGTTGCATAGCTGCTTCCCCTGTGAATCAATGCTTCTGATCACGACAATATGAGGAGCAGGTGATGTCCCTGTGAGGCAGAAGGATGCAAAATCAGGATATATGCCCGGCGGGATGCCTCCTGCCGGCGCTTTGATCTTAATATGGCTGCTGCCCACGGGCGGGATGATATTCCACCCGGTGAAGATCGCGAACTGTGTGCCTCCGAGACCAGTAAACTCAAGGTATTCGATGTTGGCATTGTAATAATTGCTGTTTAAAGTCAGAGTGTAGCAGCATTTTACCGGATCAGTTTTTTTCGCAGTAAATGTTATGCCATCACAGGGATCGCAATGGGGAATGTCGACGCAATACGGAATGCTGTCCATACAACACCATGATGGGAACGGTCCGTTGGGACCTGGTTTTGTATACTGATCGCAGGCTGCAAAGAAGAAACATGCATGGGTCGCATTACTGGTGATCATCAGTGCGGTTTCAATCAGTGCAGAGGTCTGGCCGGGCAGCAGATCAGGTATTCCTATGAATTTGGGAGAAGGGCTTACACCCGGGGTCTGGGAATACAAGGTCAAACCACGAACGGTAAAACTTGAATTGTTCCTTACCCTGAACTTCATCTTAACAGCCCCGGTGTCACATTCGGCTTTCAGGTCAAGGATGGCAACACAGCTGGTATCGACAGGGATGCTGCACCCCTGGTTTATAAGCGTTTTCCTGCAAACAGTATCGTATTTAGGAGGATTGCCGATGAAATCAACATTGAGGTGGTTCGTGCCATTTCCTGCAAAACAGATCACACCTAAAGTCTGAAATCCTGCCGAGTCGAGGGGAACGCCGTTATATGAAGGCGTTTTGGTGAAAACTACCTGGTTCGGGTCCTGGTATGTGATAGTGCTCCAGGGATTGAGGGAAGAAACGTTCGCCAGTGTCAGGTTGTCGGAAGTAACAGAGATGCCAGTAAAATAATCAGGCTTGTAGGTATTGGATATTTCAAGCAGGTAACTACATTCACCGGTGCTCAGAGTAGTGATCCTTGCACCAGTCTTGCTGCAGATATCAGTATGGCAGTCGAC
>CAIJYT010000222.1 GCA_903824935.1 uncultured Bacteroidales bacterium
CACTCCCCTTTCATTTATACGTTCTGGGCGGAGGTACTGAAGGACTATAAACGTTACCCGGCATATGAAATTGTCGAAAATATCAGGAAAGAGCTGTTGAAGGATGACAGGATCATCCACAAGGTTGATTTCGGAACCGGACAAACCGGTCGGCCTCAGGACGGAGTAACGATCAAAGTAAATAAAATCGCCCGCAACTCACTGGTTTCGGTCGGCAAGGGCCAGTTCCTTTATAAACTGGTGAAACACTACAAGCCGTCCTGCATTCTTGAACTTGGCACTTCGCTGGGAATGAGTTCATTGTATATGTCTGAAGCTGCCCCGGGGGCAAGAATAATCACTATCGAAGGCTGTCCGGAGACTTCGGCAATAGCCCGTTCAAATATTGAAAAGGCAGGAAAAAATAATATAAGTGTCATCACTGGCAGCTTTGACGAGAAACTGCAGGAGGCTTTACGGCTGATGCCGAACCCTGACCTGGTGTTTATCGATGGGAACCATCGTAAGGAACCTACAGTGAAATACTTTGAAGAATGCCTGCCACATCTGCATGCCGGTTCCGTTGTGGTCATGGATGATATACATTGGTCTGCAGGCATGGAAGAGGCATGGAAACTCATTATTGCAAAGCCCGAAGTAAAGGTCAGCGTGGACCTTTACCATATGGGAGTCGTATATTTTCGTGAAGAACTAAGTAAAGAAGATTTTGTACTACGGTTTTAACCTTTTATCTTTGATCCATGGAAAAAGAGATCATTCATCTTGAGAACATCGTAAAGAACTATAAAGTAGGTACAGTGGTTGTAGAAGCGCTGCGGTCTATCTCTCTTGTAATCCGAAAAAATGAATTTGTTGCCATCATGGGGCCTTCGGGTTCAGGCAAATCAACCTTGATGAACATCCTTGGCTGTCTCGACACTCCTACGAGCGGAAATTATTTGCTGAACGGTCATGATGTAAGCAAAATGGATGATAACAACCTTGCTGAAATTCGTAACCGTGAGATCGGTTTTGTATTCCAGACCTTTAACCTCCTGCCTCGTTCCACTGCTTTGGAAAATGTGATGCTGCCGCTGATCTATGCTGGCTATAACAAGACCAAAAGGTTGGAAAAAGCATCAACGGTTATTGAAGAAGTAAAGCTGACCGACCGTATGACCCATAAGCCCAACGAGCTTTCAGGAGGGCAGCGTCAGCGCGTTGCTATTGCCCGTGCCCTGGTGAACGACCCTGCCATTATATTAGCTGATGAGCCTACAGGGAACCTCGACTCAAAGACATCCCTGGAAATACTTGGATTGCTTGAAGAAATCCATCGCAAAGGAAATACGGTAATCATTGTTACCCACGAAGAGGACATCGCTTTGCATACGCATCGTATCATCAGGCTTATTGACGGGAATATTTCATCAGACGAGAAAAATAAAAACATTAAGACCATTGCCGATTATTCCTTCGCATAGATCGTAGCATTAAATCCTGATCATGGCTAAAGAAGTCAATTATAAAAAACTTTTCGACTCGTTCAACAAACAGAATGTCATGGTTATAGGTGACGTTATGGTGGATTCTTACCTCTGGGGTAAAGTTGAGAGGATCTCGCCGGAAGCACCTATTCCCATTGTCGCACTGAGGAAGAGAGAGCACAGGATGGGTGGTGCGGCCAACGTTGCCATGAACATCAGGGCTATGGGCGCAAAACCCATTTTATGCTCGGTGATTGGTACCGATGATAAGGGTGATATTTTCCTCGAACTGATGAAGAAGGAAAAGATGAACGCCTCGGGTATCGTAAGAAGCCAGAGGAGGATCACAACAACGAAATTCAGGATTTTCGGCAACGCTTACCAGATGCTAAGGGTGGATGAGGAAGAAGATGACGACCTGGTGCATGCCGATTACCTTACTCTTTCAAGGGTTATTGACCGCATACTTGAGACAGAGAATGTTCACTGCATCATTTTTCAGGATTATAACAAGGGAGTTTTGACCCCGAAACTGATACAGGAGGTCATAAAAAAAGCACATAAAAGAAATATCCCCACTTGTGTGGATCCCAAGAGAAAGAATTTTGAGTCTTTTTCCAATGTGACACTGTTCAAGCCCAACCTTAAGGAACTGTCGGAGGGGCTTAAAATAGAACTGGATGCCACCGACAGCAATGCCATCATCGACGCTGCCCAGGCGCTGAGGGAGAAACTGAAATGTGATTATGTTATGACCACCTTGTCGGAACAGGGCGTCCTTATTAGTATGAAAGACAAGCATGAAAAGAAAAACCTGATGATCCCAGCTCATGTAAGGTCGATCTCCGATGTCAGCGGGGCAGGTGATACAGTGATCAGCGTGGCATCATTATGTTTGGCGGCTCAGCGTTCACCATACGAGATAGCCTATATATCGAATCTTGCCGGCGGTATCGTTTGCGAAGAAATAGGGGTGGTTCCCGTAAATAAGGACAAACTGCTGAAGGAAGTCATATCCCTTTTGTGACAATGGACCGCGATGCCGATGTCATCATATCAGGCGCCGGTCCGGCCGGTTCTATAGCCGCATATCATCTTCAGAAATCAGGTATCAGCGTTTTAATTCTTGAGAAGTCATCTTTTCCCCGTTACAAAGTTTGCGGAGCAGGGCTCACGCATAAGATACTTTCCATTTTGCCTTATGACATCAGCCCGGTGATACACACTGTGGTTCATTCATTCCGCTTTTCTTCCGGTTTGTCGGATGTGTACACAAGGACCAATGAGCTTCCCCTGATGTATTGCACCATGCGGGATGAGCTGGACTCATTTTTACTTGAAAAAGCAGTTGAGGCCGGGGCTAAGATCCGTACTTCCGAAAAGGTCACAGGGATGGAGCAGGACGAACAAGGGGTCATTGCCAGGACAGGAAACAGGGCATACCGCTCTTTATTCCTCATAGGCGCTGATGGCGCTTCCAGCCTGACCGCCAGGACTTTCGGCCTCAATAAGCATATTGAATGGGGGATGGCCTGGGAGGCGGAAGTAAGGTCTTCTCCCGAAATACTGCAGAAGTATTCAGATACGGTGTTTCTCGACTGGGGGACCTTCCCCGGAGGTTATTCATGGATCTTTCCAAAGAAAGACCATTTTTCAATAGGTACGGGCGGCCCTGCGCATATGGCTAAACGTATGCCTGAGTATTACGATAAATTCATAGCTTCCACAGGCATACCGATACTGGAAACGATGTCGAACCGTTCACACCCGTTGCCGGTGAGGACTAAAAAATCAGATTTTCATTCCGGCAGGGTAATGGTGGCGGGTGATGCTGCAGGCCTTACCGATGCCCTTACCGGAGAAGGGATTTTCTGGGCAGTAAAAAGCGGGTCAATGGCCGCAGAAGTGATCTGGCAAAACCTTCAAGGAAAAATTCCCGATCTTGCATTGTATTCCGCGAGGATCAATTCGGAGATCATGCCTGAATTGCTTGAAGCAAAAAACATAGGCTCATTGTTCAACGCCATGCCGCTGAGGGTGCATCATTGGGTGCGTGACAGCGAAAGGGTGTGGAGAGCATTCGGGAAAGTCCTGAGGGGGGAACGTAATTTTACAGACGTCCCCGGGGCCTTCGGGACATGGAAGTTTTTATGGAAACCGGTTTGTGCACTGTCTTCCGTTATCCAGAGACAAAAGGAAAAGCATTACATGAAACATGCCTGATACTAAAAAATCAGTTCTGATCACCGGGGCCGGAAGAGGTCTTGGAAAAGCACTTGCACTCACATTTCTTGATAAAGGGTGGAGGGTGCTTGCTACGGATCTTGTGCAACCCGTTTACGAAGATGCAAACGATACGGGATTACCGGCAGACCGGCAGGAGTCAAAGAAAAAACTGATTTGCCTTTTGATGGATGTCACTTCCGATGAATCCGTTGCTGCTGCGTATACCGCGGCAAATGCTGAAAATATCAGGCTCGACCTCATCATCAACAATGCAGGGATGGATAATTATTTCCTGCTGTCGGAAGCCCCTGTAGGGAAATTCAAACAGATGTTCGAGGTGAATGTTTTCGGCGCTTACAGGGTGAACCAGGTGTTTCTTCCTCTGCTCAGGAGACCGGGTGGCAGGATCATCCACATCGGCAGCGAAAGCCTTAACCTGGCGATGCCCTTCATGACATACCCGCTTACCAAAAAACTTCTTGAAGGATATTCAAAAGCCCTCAGGCAGGAATTGAGATTTCACGGTATTGATGTTGTCGTGATAAGGCCGGGAGCGATCAACACCGAACTCCTACAGACAGTCTCAAAACTCGGTCCCGCAACGGGTGAAACGAACGAAGTCGATCCCCTTAAAACGGCATTTTATACGTTTGCATCACAGGCATCAAAGGAGATTGGCAAGGTGATCAGCCCTGCCACAGCGGCCGGCTTTATATACAATGTTTCATGCAAGCCAAGGCCCCGCGCGGTTTACCGCATCAATAACATGTTGCAGTTGAGGATTGCTGCCATGCTTCCGTTCAGCCTTGTTGAAAGGATCGTGCACAGGCGGCTCAGCAAAAAGGGAAAATGAAAATCTCCGGAGTCATATTGACCAGGCTGGTGATCGTTGCTATCATCCTCCTTTCTTTTTTCACTTTCGCCGAGAATTACTACCCCCTCCTGACCTCTGATATGGCGGTGAATATACTGATGACCCCCTCTTTTTCGCTTCCCCATGATATTTATTTCTGGGGACAGGACCGTTCGGGGAACCTGATCCCTATGATCGCTCATACGGTATTCACTTTGAGCGGATGGCCGCCTGTACTGATCGTTTCATTTGTGCACTATCTTATACTTGCTGCAGGCTTCCTGGCATTGACACGTTTTGTGAGAAGTGCTTTCGGCAGGATTATTCTTGCAATGGTTTGGTTCTTCCCTCCATGGCATTTTCTTGAATTCCTGCTCATATTATATGGAATCCAGACCAGCCTTGTGCTGATAGCGCTGAATTTTCTCGACAGGTCATTTTCAGCAAGGCTCCGTTGGAAATGCCTCAGCTGGCTTTCTGGTTCCTGCTTAATATTCATTGCTGCCGTATGGGTTTCGGATATGGCGCTGGGAAGTATCCTGGCTCTACTCATAACGGCCTTGTTGTACTTTACATTTGCAAGGAATGACAGAGAGAAGACCATCTCCCTAAGGGGGATGATGGTTCCTGCAATTCTTCTGGTCGCGTGGACTGTGGCAGGCTGCCTGGTTTTACATTATGCCAAGGTGATGTCCACACCTGTGCAGAACTATACTAATGGCTTCTTTGCTGCGCCTGCATCCGTGGCGGCAAACATACATACGGTTGCAATATCGGTATACAAGACTCTTGTTTTTTCTTCGGAAAGCCAGATAGAAAGCGTTTATGCTTTGGGCCTTGCTGTATGCCTTATCCTGCTGGTTTATTCGATAAAAAAGCAAGCAGTGAGATGCATTAAAATTACCGAAAATCCATGGTTTTATTTTTTCTTGTTTGAGGCCATTCTGACAGTTGCCGCTGTAATTCTGTCCCGCTGGGTTGCAGCCAATGGAACGGGAAGGAGATACTTCACCACATTTTTTATCTCATCCTGGATCTGTCTTATCCTGTGGCTTGAAAACCAGCCAAAAAACAAATGGAAAAAATCACTGCAGATCGCTCTGACGGTGGTAGTGATCACCGGTTCTTTGAGCGGTTGTCTAAGGTTCTATTATCCTGAAGTTAAACCCTCGAGGATAAGGGTGATCTCGGCGCTGAAATCAATGGGCGACATCGGGATCATTGCCGAGTACTGGAATGCATATATGGCTGCCAGCCCCGATCCTTTGCATATTAAAGCAACACCTCATGATAAGGATTTTGTGAGGAATCCCGACCTGGTTATTGAAGTATTCGCCCAACCGAAAATATACCTTGTAAAAGACGGCTGGCTTGAATCATTCCCCGATACCATTGTACAGTTTGGAAGGATGCTCAGGAAAAAAGGCAGGTCGTTTCACATAGCCGATGATTGTATCAACCGGTATGTCCTTGTCAGATAAATTAATTGATGATTAAGGCTTAGCAGGCAAGGGCCTTAAAGATTCACTACTACGGTCTTGTCTTCCTCCATTGATTCCAGGACAGACTTGCGGACTTCGTCAAATGCGGGGAATACCTCCACGTCAAGAGATTTTCTGACTTTCAGAAGGAAAACATCGGTATGGAAAAGCCTGACAGCAAACTCAAGTTCGGTTGTTGCTCCGTTGCCTGGAATACACTTAAGCTTGATGGTATTATGGCCCGAAGGGACGATCAGTTTTAGATAATCATCCTGGTTCAAGGTGGCCAGTTCCTTATCTCCATAAAAAATAGTTAGTGGTATTCCTGATCTCGATGACTGTGAAAGCCTGAATATCATGGTTGACTGTATCCGCATATAATCAGGGATTGGGCGGACTATCAGCTTCCCACTTGCGAAATCGAGTTTATACTTCGCAACCTCATTGGCAGCCGCTGCTCCCATTATGCCTCCTGCGATAGCGCCACCTATTACTCCTCCTAAAACGGTAGCGGCAACAAGTGCTCCTGTGTTTACCTCTGTATTGCCGCTCCTTCCTGCATCAGACACAAAGATCCTGGTGATGTATTCCCCACTTTTAAGCTTCAGGCGATAAAAAACTTTTCCTACCCGGATGAAAGGATGATGCCCGTCGGAAAATCCCCAGATATTATCGAGGCTGTCCCAGGGAAGTCCGTAGATCTTAGCCTGAACAAGCATGGAATCACGTTTATAGGTTGTGTATTTTACAGTGAACTGAATGCCTGTATCAGGCTTGTTTTCCCTGAAATCACTGTAAGCCCTGAAGATGCATTTTGGAACCTGTTTTAGTGCCATGATGGGAAATTCATCAGTATGCAGCAGTGGATTTTTTTCAAGGTCGGAACGGGGAATGGTTTTATGCATTAGCTTGCCTTTCAGCATCCTGGAGTTGAAATTGTTAAAACATCGTTCCATGGCTGCAATGATATTACCTTCATGCTGATGCGTTACATCCATACCATGCTTGTCAAATGCGGTGCCGGCAAGATATTCATCAAAATAAACTGAATCAGTTCGGGTGATGAAACTCAGGCAGAGTTCGATGCTGGAAATTTCAGAACTGGCTGAGGTGATTTCGTAGATATACAGTTCATTGATGCGGATGATAAGAGGTTTGAGCCCTGCCCTGTATGGAAAGGAGTTCATGAGGATGGTGCTGAAAGCAACCTGGATGGAAGGGGTGAGATAAGCAGGCACTACTTTGTTTGCTGCGCCAACCTGTACGAATCCAACGCAGGAATCTTCCCTGGTGGAGTTGATTACTTTTTCGACATAACATCCTTTAAGGGAAGACTGCAGGGAATCGCCCAACCTGATCGTATAGTGGTCACGGGCATTGGACGATAAGCCGCAGAAAAGGATCAGCAAAAGAACAAAAACCCGGGAGATTTCTGATTTCCCGGGTTTCCTGACGAAGTTCTGCGAGTAATGTGAGTTCTTTAATGTTACGATGAGCACTTTTAATCTACATTCTTATGCAGAAATGAGTTTTCGGAACGGATTTCGATGCTTTTATCAGCCGATTCGCCCAGCGAATAGGTAGGTGCATGGGGTTCCGAAGAGGGAGCCACATCCACGAGGTCAACATTCCTGCGTTTGTAGGCAGGAACGGCTTCAAGTTCATAAATATTTGAAGGATCGATAGGCATATGGTTCTTCAGTTTTTCACTGAGGGACCTCAGTTTATTAACCCTTTCAAAAGCCCTGCGGTCCTGCTCAGGCTGTGGCGAATAGTGAACGGTATGTTCGGCAGGGTGAGGTTTCATATATGGAGACGGTTCTTCAAGATGCCTTGCAACAACTTCATTTACCATTTGAGGTTCAGTGGCGCTGATACTTTCAGCTGATGCAGTTTCAGGTTTCATGAACATTCCTGAATTCTCAATGGTAAATTCAACGGAAACAGATGCCATGTCGGGGCTCGTTTCAAGCGGGAATTCCATGACAGGTTCAGGTTCAACAGCCATGGGTTCAGTTACCGGTATGATCGGGGTTAACTCCTGAAGGTGTTCTTCGGCCAGGGGGACCTGATGAGCGATCCTGGGTTCAAAGATCCGTTTTTCAATTTTCGATTCCACTTTCTTGCCGTACAAGTCATGAAGGATGACATCCTGAGGTCTGCTCGAGTCTTTCTGGCGATGCTCAGGGTCAAACCCCGTTGCAATGATGGTAACACTTATATTATCAGCAAGCTCGGGATCGGTACCTGTACCCCAGATAACCTCCGCCGACGACTTGGTTTTGGTCTGAATGAATTCGGTGATCTCCGTCACTTCATCCATAGTGATCTCCTCGGTGCCACTTGAAATATACAGCAGGAGGTTGTTGGCACCTTCAATATCATTATTGTCGAGCAGGGGAGAGCTGAGCGCTTCTTCAACTGCATGCAGCGCACGGTTTTCCCCGCTGGCAATACCTGTTCCCAGCAGCGCTACACCACTGTTCCTCATCACAGTTTTCACATCTTCAAAGTCTACATTGATGTGGCCTGTAACGGTAATGATCTCGGCTATCCCCTTGGCTGCTGTAGTCAGGACATTATCCGCTTTTTTAAATGCAGCGGAAAGGCGGAGGTCCCCGCAGAGTTCCCTTAGCTTGTCATTGCTGATGATCAACAGGGCGTCAACCTGTTTCTTAAGCTGCTGAAGTCCTTCTTCAGCATATTGCTTGCGCTTCCTTCCTTCAAAAGCAAATGGGATAGTCACTATCCCCACAGTAAGAATATCAAGCTCTTTTGAGATCTGAGCGATCACAGGAGCAGCTCCGGTCCCTGTGCCGCCTCCAAGCCCTGCCGTGATAAAAAGCATTTTTGTCCCTTTATCGAGTATGGCCCTGATCTCCGCGGCATTCTCCAGAGCAGCATTCCGTCCTACCGACGGTACTGCACCCGCACCCAGGCCGGCGGTAAGATTTGCGCCCAGCTGTATCTTTGTGGGAACCGGACTTGATTCCATTGCCTGGGCATCCGTATTGCAGATTATAAAATCCACTCCCGTGATTCCCTGGTTGAACATATGGGTCACTGCGTTGCTGCCACCTCCGCCCACCCCTATAACTTTGATTATAGATGACTGGTTTTTAGGGAGATCGAACTTTAAAATATCACTCATGTGTCTAAAGATTAGATCTGTTTAAAATTATGTATTAGTACAGCCCGTTTTTTTATGATTCTCTTTTTTTATTAACAGATTGATTGTTAATAGCGGGATTATTCAATATCTTCCTCGAATAATCCCTTGATCTTGTCAAGGAAAAGCTCCGGGAATGAACGCTTTACCTTAGTAGTATCCTTCACCTTTTTTTCCTTTACCTTTTTTGTTTTTCCTGGTTCCGGCCTTGGTTCTTCGGGTTCCTCCTCGATTTCTTTCAGCTTTTGCTGTTCCTTTTCAAACCGCTCAATGCCGATCTCGACGAGACCTATCCCTGTTGCATACATGGGACTTGCCATTTCGGGAGGGATCTCGTTGCTGAGATGTTCATTGGGATATCCTATCCTGGTGTCAAACCCGGTAATGAATTCGGTGAGCTGTGCAATATGCTTGAGCTGGGCACCTCCTCCGGTAAGGACGATGCCTCCAAGCAGCTTTTTCTCATAACCCGAATTCTTGATTTCGTAGTAAATATGTTCGATGATCTCTTCCATACGGGCCTGAATGATGCTGGCAAGGTTCTTAAGGCTGATCTCCTTGGGAGGACGGCCCCTCAAACCTGGAATGGCGACAATTTCCTCTTCCTTGTTCTCCCTGGCAAGCGCAGAACCGAATTTTAATTTAAGCTCCTCGGCATGTTTTTTAATAATCGAACAGCCTTCCTTGACGTCTTCAGAGATTATTTCCCCGCCCAGGGGAATTACAGCAGTATGGCGGATGATCCCTTCATGGAAAATAGCTATGTCGGATGTGCCTCCTCCAATATCCACCAAAACAACACCTGCTTCTTTTTCATCCTCGCTAAGTACCGCATCGGCCGAAGCGATGGGTTCGAGAATCAGCTCGACAACCTCGAGACCTGCTTTCCTTACGCACTTGTAAATGTTCTTTGCTGCTGCAGTCTGACCGATGATGATATGGAAATTAGCTTCCAGCAGCCTGCCGTTCATGCCTTTAGGTTTGGAAATGCCATGCTCTCCGTCAATACTGAATTCCTGTGCGATCACATCCAGGATCTCTTCCCCAGGGTTCATGTTCAGGTTGTACATGCTGTTGCAGAGTTTGTCAATATCCTCCTGACTGATCTCACTGTCGAAATTCTCCCTGATCATGCTCCCCCTGTGCTGGAGGCTTTTGATGTGCTGCCCTGCAATCCCGACATTCACATACTTGATATCAACGCCTGATTTGGCGGATGCTTCGGCCACAGCTTCCTTTATCGACTGAACAGTGTTTTCAATGTTAGCGACAACCCCGCGCTTGACGCCTATGCTTGGGACTTTGCCATAGCCAAGGATTTCAATTTTTCCATGCTCGTTCTTGCGCCCGACGATGACAGCAATTTTTGTTGTTCCTATGTCGAGACCGACGATGATTCCTGAGTTTTTCATATGCTACTGAAGTTTTGAACAAACTACTTGATTTCTGTATTTTATGTTGATATAGTTGTATTTATTCCACCCTATGACATTAAGTCCCTTCCTGTAAAAAGCAAGCAGTTTCTTAAATTTTCCGTCGAGGTCATCAATCCCCCCGAGCATGATAATATGATTGCCCACTTTCGGAATCAGTTCGAATTCCTGGCTGGGCGTTACGTAGATCTGGTCGATCTCGGCTTTGAGGAAACGGTCGCGGTTGATGTATAACGCCAGCCTGTAGAGGTTCACAAGCAGGGTATCGGACGGGCCCAGGGTATCGCCCATCATGGGTGATTCGATCCTGAAGTTCCGGTTTGCAACATAGGAATGGGATATGTTTCCGTTAGCCACGAGCACACGTGCAGGATAAAACGGGTTAGGAGGCAGCAGCCTGCCGGAGCCGTCAATATAAAAAGTCTCGAATTTACTGTTGATGACCCTGAGTACCGGCTCCCTCTGCTTGACATCCACACAGATATTCCCGTCGAGGCTTTCATAAATATGAACTTTTTCAACGTAAGCCTGCTGCCTTATCGAATTTTCAATCTGGCGGATGTTGATCCATCCTATAGGCTTGCCGCTAACCCTGCCCGTGGTCCTGCGGATGATAGAGTCGATATCCTGGTTCATAACAAGTTTATCGGCTTTACCGTAATCCATGGTAATATAAATTCTGCGGCAGGGCCTGTTGTACTGCTCTAAGGTTGTGAATCCTACAAGCACCCCTGCACCAGCTACCAGCAGGACCCACATTATGATATATGCTATGCGCCAGAATTTTTTCATTTTTCAAAAGCCCTCTTTATAGGTTTTACCATGCGGTCAATATCGCCTGCCCCTAAAGTCAGCAGTATAGCGGGTTTCTTTGTTTTCAGGTAGCCCAAAAGCCTTGTCTTTTTAAGGATCTTTCCCTGTTTCGTTTTCAGTTTTTCCAGTATCAGTTCGCTGCTGACCCCTTCGACAGGCTTTTCCCTGGCTGGGTAAATGTCGAGCAGGATCACTTCATCAAGGAGGTCAAGGCTCTCTGCGAATTCAGCTGCAAGGTCTCTGGTGCGCGAATACAAATGAGGCTGGAATATACCAGTGATCTTTTTCCCTGGATACATTTCTTTCACAGCCAGGATGCAGGCTTTCAGCTCTTCGGGATGATGGGCGTAATCGTCGATGAAAACCATGCCTCGTTTCCTGATCTGGAAGTCAAACCTCCTTACCACACCCTGGTATGATTTCAGGGCTGCGGAAATTTGTGCCCGGTTCAAACCGGCCAGGAAAGCGGAAGAAACGGCTGCAACTGCATTTTCAAGATTGAACAGCCCGGGCAGGCCAAGGACCAGGTTTTTCCATACATCATTGGCATTGCAGAAATCAAAGTGGTAGAGCCCGCCACTGATGATGGCCCCCGATGCGGTAAATTCCTTGGACATCGTCGGAATTGATGCTTTCTTCGGATCAAGGGAATACGAAAATACATTGTAATCCCTGCTTCCTGAGGGTTTAACCTTTACTCCTGATTTCATGATCAGGGAGCCGCCTTCCCGGATATTTCCTGTGAATTCCCCGAAAGCAGCCAGCATTTCCTTATGGGTATTGTAGATATCGAGATGATCGGGATCGGCCGAAGTGATAATTGCAATATCGGGCGACAGCCTGAGGAAGGAACGGTCGAATTCATCGGCCTCTACCACGCAAACCGGAGGAGTTGTGCCTGAAGTTTCGATCAGGAAATTCGTGTTGTAATTCTTTGAAATTCCTCCAAGGAAAGCGATATGAGGGATCCCGGCGCTTTTCAGTATATGTGCAATCAGGGCCGAAGTGGTGGTCTTCCCGTGGGTGCCTGCCACAGCTATTGTGAAATACTTTGAAGCGATCTTGCCGAGAACTTCGGAACGCTTCATCATTCTGACCTTTTTCTTCAGGATGTAACTGAATTCTTTATGATCACGGGGGATGGCGGGAGTATAAATAACAAGCTCTGTGTTTTTTGGTATCAGATCCGGGTTTTCGTCGAAATGGATCTTCATTCCTTCGCTTTCCAGCTGATCGGTCAGGGCAGTAGGTGTTTTATCGTAACCCGAGACATCTAATCCCATATGAAGGAAATACCTGGCCAGGGCACTCATGCCGATACCACCAATCCCCAGAAAATATACCGATGTCAGCTTGTCCAGTTTCATATCCTCTGGTCCTTTCCTGATTTTATCAATCCTATTGCTTCTTTTGCAATCCTGTCGGCAGCATCTGGCACCGCCATTCCAAGTATCTTCAGTTTCAGTTCTTCCTGCAGGCTTTTGTTGGCGATAAGCCCTTCAAGAACCGGCCCGAGCTTTACTTCTGCTTCATTATCCCGTATGAGGATGGCTGCCTTCCTGTCGGCAAGTGCCATCGCATTTTTCGTCTGGTGGTCTTCAGCGACGTTAGGAGAGGGGATAAGGATGACAGGCCTCCCAATGGCACACAGTTCGGAGATGGCGATGGCGCCTGCGCGGGAGATCACCACATCTGCGGCCGAATAGGCCAGGTCCATGCGGTCGATGAACGCATGAAGATACAGGCCTTTCTCCCCCGGGACCAACCCTGCAGCCCTGAGTTCACCGCTGAGATTCTCAAAATAATATTTGCCGCACTGCCAAAGCCACTGGATGTTTTCTCCCGGTTTGCCGGATCTCATGCAATTGAACACGCTCTTATTGATAGTGCCCGCCCCAAGGCTCCCACCTATCACAAGCACCGTGATTTTACTTCCGTCCAGCCCGAAATAATCCAAAGCTTCGTTTCTTTTCAGTTCCAGCCCCGACAGGTCCTGCCTGATTGGATTCCCGGTAAGCACCAGTTTTTCCTTCGGAAAATATTTCTCCATGCCTGAAAAGGCTACGCATATTTTCTGGACTTTAGCTGCAAGCATACGGTTGGTAACGCCAGGATAAGAGTTTTGTTCCTGGATCAGCGCCGGGATTCGCATTGTTGTTGCCGTCCTTAATACGGGTCCGCTCGCATAACCTCCAACACCTATAACTACATCAGGTCCAAAATCAGAAACAATTCTTCTGGCCCTTATCATGCTGCCTATCAACTTGAACGGGAAGCTCAGGTTTTTCATGGTGAACCTTCTCTGGAAACCTGCAATGGCAAGGCCTTCGATACGGTAACCTGCCGCAGGCACTTTTTCCATTTCAAGTTTTCCTTTTGCTCCGATAAAAAGAATATCATCATTACGATTCATCGCCATTATGGCATTGGCAATGGCAATGGCAGGGAACACATGCCCCCCGGTACCTCCTCCGCTGATGATGATCTTTGCCATTATACTGCCCCTGTCGTTACGACAGAATTTATTAAGAGGTTCGTATTTGGTTCCTTTAATATTTCCACCTCGGTTCCGTTCTGGGTATCTACCTCGGTCATCCTGCTCACACTGAGAATTATTCCGATGGCGATGCTTGTAAACCAGATTGAGGTGCCTCCCATGCTTACAAGGGGTAGTGTCTGCCCTGTTACAGGGAAAAGATTCACTGCGACTGCCATGTTGATCATCGCCTGGAACACCATACTGAAACCTATCCCAAGCGAAAGCAGGGCCCCGAAATTTCCCTGGCATTTTCCCGCGATCCGGATCACCCTGAAAAACAGGATCAGGTAAAGCAGCATGACAAAGCTGCCTCCGATCAGACCGTACTCTTCTATGATAATTGCAAAAATGAAATCTGAATAAGGATGCGGAAGAAAATTTCTCTGGGTGCTTTTACCAGGGGACTTTCCAATGAGACCTCCCGATACTATGGCAATCTTTGCCTGGTCGACCTGGTATGTAGCATCTGCGCTGGCCTTTTCCTTATTTATGAAATGCTCAACGCGTTTAACCCAGGTCTCGCCCCTGGGAAAAAGATGGGGGAAGACGATGGCGATCACAAAGATCATGACTACCGATACAAGGCCCAGACCTATCAGCGAAAAAATGAATTTAAGGCTGATACGGCCGATGAACATCAGAACAAGACAGGTGACAAATAAAATTGCAGCAGTAGAAAAATTCGCGGGCAGGATCAGGATGGTCACCGCTATGACAGGAAGGATCACCGGTAAAAATCCTTTCCTGAGATCTTCAACAAGTTCCTGCTTTTTGCTAAGTACCCTGGCCAGGTACATGATCAGGAACAATTTTGCCATATCGGAACTCTGGAAAGTGAGGTTGACAATAGGGACCGTTAGCCAGCGGTTCGCTTCGTTAAGATTGGTGCCCGATACCAGGGTGAGCAACAGCAAGGGAAAGGTAAGGATCAGCCCGATTTGCGATATCCTTGAAAAATAGGTATATTTAATCAAATGGGTCACGTACATCAGCCCGAATCCAAAACCCAGGATCAGCAGGTGTTTCATCAGGTAATACTCAGTATTGCCGTGCTGCTTCTTATACGCCAGGGTGCCGGTCGAACTGTAAACAGCCAGCAGCGAGAATATGGATAAAATGACCACGACGATCCAGATCACCTTATCTCCTTTGATATTTTTAAAAATGCCAGCCATTATGCCCGGTTTATAAATCTTTTACTGCTTTCCTGAAGGCAATGCCCCTTTCTTCGTGGTTCATGAAGATGGCATCCTCCTTGCATCCCGGTGAGAACAACGCCACATCTCCTTTATGGCCGAGGTAGTATGCGGCTTCAACAGCCTCTGCCATAGTATAAGTGTCGGCTATAGGCAGCTCAAGATCGCTGAAGCTTTCATGAATGGTTTCATTATCCGGTCCCAGGCAGATGATAGCCTTGACTTTCTTCTTTACCACGTTTTTCAGGAACTCCAGCTCCTTGTTGGTGCTTCCGCCTCCTGCGATCCAGATGATGGGCTTCGACATGGTCTCCAGGGCAAACCATGCTCCGTTCAGGCTTACCGACATTGAATCATTGATGAATTCAATCCCGTGAATGTTGGATACGAATTCCAGCCTGTGTTCGGTATTGCTGAAATCAGAAAACCATTCCCTGAAACATGCCTTGCGGGCTTCCCGGATACGGTTCTTGACTGTAGCGGCCAGGTTATCATAGGCATACGCATTTCCTTGTAACGCCAGTGATTCTAAAGTCATAGTTTTTTGTTTTAGTGATATATTGTTTCTATATAATTATCTTTTATTTCGCTACTTCGCTACGTTTTGTTACCTAATCTTCAACGTCACTATCGTCAACACTGCCAGCATGATCCCCACAATCATGAATCTCATCACGATCTTCGCTTCATGGTATCCCAGTTTCTGGTAATGGTGGTGGAGAGGCGACATCCTGAAAATCCTCCGGCCCTCACCGAATTTCTTTTTAGTATACTTGAAGTAGCTCACCTGCAATACGACCGAAAGATTTTCAATCACGAAAACACCGCAGAATATGGGAATCATGATTTCCTTGCGGATGATGATCGCGAAAACAGCAATGATGCCGCCCAGGGCAAGACTTCCGGTATCACCCATAAAAACCTGGGCAGGGTAGGAGTTATACCAGAGAAAACCTATGCATGCCCCGACAAATGCAGCAATGTAAATATCCAGCTCGCCTGTATTGGGGATATACATTATGTTGAGGTAGCCGGCAATGATAGTATTGCCCGACACATAAGCCAGTACCCCGAGAGTCACACCTATGATGGCAGACGTGCTTGTCGCGAGCCCGTCAAGCCCGTCGGTAAGGTTGGCCCCGTTGGAAACCGAGATGATTATGAATATCACAATAGGGATGAACACCAGCCAGGTGTATTTCACTGCACCCGGACTGATCCAGGAGACCAGCCAGGAGTAATCGAATTCATTATGCTTGATAAAAGGGATGGTCGTTTTCATCGATTTGATCTCATCCTTGGAGAACAACCTGCCTTTTTCAGTAGATGATTCCACATTAAAGATCTCCTGGGAAGGAACATATGCCTGTTCCCTTATCTTTTCCTTTATAACAATATGACTGTTGAAATACATGGTAAACCCTACGATCAGCCCGAGCCCGATCTGGCCAAGGACCTTGATCTTTCCCGGCAGCCCTTTCTTATCTTTTTTGAAAACCTTTATGTAATCGTCGATGAACCCGATAAACCCAAGCCATATGGTAGCGATGAGAACCAGGATGATATAGATGTTCTGGAGTTTTGCAAAAAGCAGGGTTGGTATCAGGATCGCAGCAAGGATTATCAGCCCTCCCATTGTCGGAGTGCCCTGTTTTGAATTCTGCCCTTCAAGGCCCAGGTCCCTCACTGTTTCTCCAACCTGTTTGTTACGCAGAAACCTGATCAGCGTTTTCCCAATGATCATCGAAATAAACAGTGAAGTGATTAAAGCAAAGGCAGAACGGAAGGAGATAAACTGGAACATACCGGCCCCCGGGACGTTATATGCCTGATGCAGCCATTTAAACAAATAGTACAGCATAGCCTATGGTTTTGTTAAGAATAATTCCTTCACAATCTCCCTGTCGTCAAAGTGGTGTTTTATCCCTTTAATCTCCTGGTAGGTCTCATGGCCTTTCCCGGCGATAAGGATTATATCGTTATCCCTGGCAAGGCTCACGGCGGTTTTGATAGCCTGACGGCGGTCTTCGATCACCAGGACTTTTCCCGATAGATGTGCTTCCACACCTTTCACCATGTCGTCGAGGATGGCCCCGGGCTGTTCATCCCGGGGATTGTCGGAAGTAAGAATGAGCTGGTCGCTCAGGTCTGCCGCTATCTTTGCCATTACCGGCCTTTTCAGTTTATCCCTGTTGCCTCCGGCGCCCACAACAGTGATCAGTTTTTCATTATGCTGGCGGATGTCGTTGATGGTTTCCAGCACATTCTTCAAGGCATCCGGCGTATGTGCGTAATCAACGATCGCGGTGATGTTATGCGGACCGCTGATGTAATTGAACCGGCCGTCAACAGGCTCCATGGAGCTAAGCATGGTCAGCACCTGCAGGGAATCCTGCCCCAGCAGCATTGCGGCTGCATAAACAGATAGAATATTGTATGCATTGAATGTGCCGATGAGTCTGAACCATGTATCATGCCCGTCTATATCGAGATTCAACCCTACAAACTGGCTTTCCTTGATCCTGCAGCGGAAGTCAGCCATTGATTGCAGGCTGTAAGTGTATTTTGCTGCCTTTGTGTTCTGGAGCATTACGCTGCCGTTCCTGTCATCTTTGTTCACCAGGGCAAAAGCATCTTCCGGCAGACCATCAAAAAAGCCTTTCTTGGCTTTCAGGTATGCGTCGAATGTTTTATGATAATCCAGGTGGTCATGGGTGAGGTTCGAAAAAACGCCTCCCCTGAATTTAAGACCTGCAATGCGTTTCTGGTCAACGGCATGTGAACTCACTTCCATGAAACAGTATTCACATCCATCTTCAACCATTTCGCTGAGCAGGCGGTTGATCTGGACAGGATCGGGCGTGGTGTGTGTCGCCATGACTTCCCGTTGCTGCACGAGGTTCCTGATCGTGCTGAGCAGGCCCGACCTGAAACCCAGGCCAGTGAAGAGGTGATGCAGAAGGGTGACCGTGGTTGTTTTTCCGTTAGTTCCCGTGACCCCTACCAGCTGGAGTTTCCGTGAAGGATGGTCATAAAAAGCTGAAGCTGCCTCGCCAAGCGCCAGGGAGCTGTCGGAGGTCCTGATCCAGACTACCAGGGATGAGAGCTCGGCAGGGCAGGATTCGCATACCACAGCTGAAGCGCCTTTTTCAATAGCCATACCTATAAAATCATGGCCGTCGGAATTGCTTCCTCTCATTGCAAAGAACAGGTCTCCTTTTTCAACATGCCTTGAATCGAACTGCAAAGAGCGGATCATAATGTCGGTATCCCCCTTTGACTTAAGGATCAGGCCTGAAGGCAATATCTCGCTGAGTCTCCTCATGTCTGTGATTTCGGTTTTACTCCGGGGCCCTGAAGCTCAAGCACAACCGGCATCCCTTTGCTTACAAAGGTCCCGGGTTTGACACTCTGGCTTACGACCGATCCCCTTCCATTCACCACCACGTTCATACCCATTTGCTCCAGGATATACATGGCGTCCTTGAGCCCCATGCCGCTGACATCGGGCATCAGGTTACGGGAAACCTTCGAAGGGTACAAAACGATCCTGCCCCCATCCTGAACCACCTGGGTCCAGGAGGCACGTACATCCACCTTGCTTGTATTGTAACCTAAAACAGTATATGCTTCATTCAGGTCGGTCTGCCGCCCGGTATGTGCAAAAGGCACAGGGCTGTTAATACTGTCTTTCCGGAAGGGGAATTTTATATCTTCCTGCCGGGCGTATAACCTGTCGGAGATCTGCCTGAAAACCGGTGCTGCCACTGCGCCTCCGTAATATTTTCCTTTTTTTGGATCCACTATCACCACCATCATGGTAAACCTGGGGTCTTCGACGGGGAAGAAGCCGCAGAATGAACCCTTGTACCTGACGTTCTTGGTTCCCTGGTTGTACCCCCTGTTGTTCTGGGCGAGCTGGGCGGTACCAGTCTTCCCTGCGATCCTGTATATAGGGCTTGCAATAACTGTGCCTGTGCCGCGCAGAACAACGCCCTCCATCAGGGTAAATGCTTTTTCGACAGTCGCGGGAGAAACGATCTGGGGATTCAGCACCACCGGCTTAAATGTTTTTACCGCAACACCGTTCTTCAGTATCTCTTTTACGAAAAGAGGTTTCACCATTTTGCCTTTGTTTGCGATAGCGTTGTATAATGTAATCAGGTGGATGGGAGCGAGGGCGACTTCGTAACCATAGGCGATCCAGGGCAGGGAGAGGTCTGACCAGTATTTGCTTTTAGTATTCTTGATGTAGGGGGCCCTTTCTCCATCTATTTGCAGGTTGAGTAACTTGTTTAACCCTAGCCGGTACAGACCGTCAATGTATTTCTGAGGATCATTTGCATAGTTGGCATAAATCATTTTGGCGGTGCCTGCATTGGAGGATTTTTCGAAGACCTGCTGGGCTGTGTAGACCGACGATGTGGGAGGATGTGAATCCTGGATCTTATGACCGGCAAAATAGACAATTCCATTCCCCACCTGTATGGGAGTGTTTAGCTCAATCTTGCCGTCATCCAGCGCAACCAGGAATGAGGCAAGTTTGAATGTCGAACCCGGTTCATTTGCCTCGGCGATGGCATAGTTGAACACTTCTTCATAGCTGCCCTTTTTCGTCCTTCC
>CAIJYT010000223.1 GCA_903824935.1 uncultured Bacteroidales bacterium
AATGCCATATTTTAAATTTTTCTTTTCAGTACAATGCCAATCCAAGTAATATAAAACAAGCAGACAACAGGTATTGTGATGCTCATCCCTATGGAAATAGAATCAGCCATCGCCCACATCAGGGCAGGTACAAATGCTCCCAAAGGCATAGTTCCAACAATCATTCCGACAAGCCATTTACGGTCTTCCCTGATCATCTGCATGGAGAGTGAGATCATCATCGGTAACATATTCGCAGTTCCAAGGCCTATCATCGCTGTAGCGGCCAGGGAAAGATGCTTCTGCCCGATATAAAGGGCAGAAATACCCAGTATTGCAAGAATTCCGGAGAAGAGGAAAATATTGCCGGCCCCGAACTTCCTGAGAAGTATTCCCCCTGTGATCCTTCCTATAAAAAATGACATCATAAAAAGGCCCACTCCGGGTATGATCATCTGCATTATCCTGATCCCGAATATTTCTGAAAAATAAAACGGCAGCATTCCCATCAGGCAGAATTCGGCGCCAGTATATACAGCAATGCCTCCCAGCATAAGGATTAGGGTTTTATTTGAAATGAGCCGTCGCACATCAAACCTGTTCCTTTCATCTGACTCAATTTGAACAGCAACAGGGTAAGGAAACAGGTATAGGAAGATCATGGAAAGCAAAAGGAAAAAAAAAGAAATAGAAATCAGCAGGCGGCTGAATGTGATACCCAACTCTGCACTCAGCGGGACCAAAGACAAGCCGGCAATAAGTCCCGTGGTATTAAAAAGGTAGATACCGGCAATTTTTTCCGTCTCCACTTTTTTTTCAACCGGAGGGATAAACGACAGCAAGCCTGAGACCTGGACAAAAAGAGTGCCTGCCAGTAAAAAAAAGGCGATCGCAAACAGAACCCCTGTTGATTTGGAGCTTAAAAGGGACAGGATCATCCCCGGGATAAGGATCAGCAATGCCAGCCACATATTGATGTTCTTACCCGGCTTCATCCTGCTGAACAGAACGGAGAAAAAGCTCAGAAACAGTAATCCTGCCAAAGACAGCAGCCTTATATAATATTCATCGTGTATAAAATAATTCAGATGCCGGTTAAGCAGAGGGAATGAGGCCTCCAGCAATCCAATTGTAAAAAATGCCAGGTAAATGGCGGCAGGGTTCTTTTTTCCTTTATCTGAACCGTTTTTCATGGTTTATTCCGGTTGCAGTTTTATCTCGGCCGGCTCGAACGGCAGTACCACCGATTGTGTATCATTACCCGCTTTCAGAACAGAGTATTGACTACTGTTTGCCTTTACCGAATTTATTCCGGGGAAAGCGTGCAGAAGTATCCTGACCATGGTGAACCTGGATGTGAAAGATCCTTCTGTTTTTCCAAGCTCTATGGATTTTCCTACGGGATTATAGCTGATCAGCCGCTTGCAATACACACCATGTTCGAAATTATAGGTCTGGCCATCATCCTCATAATATAAAAAAGAATTGGGTTTCATGCCGTAATATATATGCAGATCCAGTGTGTCGGAAGGTTTTTCAGAAGTATTCTGAATAATCGATTGCATAGGTACGATACCTGAAGCCCTGACAAAAACAGGAAGGTCATCCAAAGGCGCGGAAACATTCACTTCCTGGCTGCCGTGGTAAAATTCCCCCGATGAAAAACGATACCAGCCGCCTTCGGGAAAGTAAACCCTGGCAAAATCCTGTTTGCATGAAACCGGCGCCACCAGTATGTTATCACCAAACATGTATTCCTCCTGGTATTTCCACCACCAGATCCTCTCATCATTCATGAAATTTATTGAAAGGCTTCGTGCAACAGGTAGTCCCGATTGAGTCGAATTGTAAAAAGCGGAATAAATATATGGCAGCAGCCGGTAACGCTGGGATATCAGCTTAACCGAGGAAGCTTCTGTCCATTCTCCAAATGACCATGGCTCTTTCCTGTTTTCCCCCTTGGCTGCGTGGTTTCTGAAGAAGGGCGTGTAAACCCCTAGTGAAAGCCAGCGGGTGAACAATTCTTTGGAAGGCGTGTCCATGAACCCTCCCATATCGGGGCCCACAAAGCTAAGCCCCGATAAGCCCATAGAGTTCACCATCCTGGCCGAAAGCATCATATGTTCGTCGGAAGCAACGTTATCTCCCGTCCACACCGCTGAGTACCGTTGAATCCCTGCGTAAGCCGCACGGGTAAGCACAAAAGGCCTTTTCCCTGCCAGAAGCTTTTTGGTTCCTTCAAAAGTCGCCCTTGACATGTTCAACCCGTAAACATTATGAGCCTGCCTCATGCTGGCTCCATGCCCGTCAAAACCGAATTGCACAATATCGGGAATATCCTGGCCCCAGGCGGAGGGTTCATTCATGTCGTTCCAGAATCCTTCAACACCAGGCTCAACAAGGCGGCTGAATGATGATCCCCACCATTGCCTCACCGCTTCATTGGTAAAATCGGGAAAATGGCAACGGCCGGGCCATACACTGCCGATATACCTGGTGCCATCGGGATATTTTATAAAGTAATCATTTCTGATCCCTTCGTCATAGGCAAAATATCCGGGCTCGACCTTTATACCGGGGTCAACTATCGTGGCTACATGAAATCCCATCTCTTTAAGCCGTGCAATCAGGGAATGCGGATCCCTGAAGCCCTTTGGGTTCCACGTAAAGATCTTATAGGAATCCATGTAATCTATATCGAGGTAGATCATGTCGCAAGGAATACGTTTGGCCCTGAACTGACGGGCTACATCGAGCACTTCCTCGTCAGGGTAATAACTCCACCTGCACTGCTGGAAACCCAGGCTCCAGTATGGAGGCAGGGGCATGCGCCCTGTAAGCCAGGTGTAATCACCGATAATACCTGCAATGGTTGAAGCACCAAAAAAGTAATAATTCAATTCTCCTTCCGAGACAGAGAAACGGCTGAACAGATTGTCGGTTGAAGCGGCAAAATCAAATCTTGTACGGGAGGAATTGTCGAGGAAAACCCCGTAAACCAGGCTGTCGTGGATCCCCATGAAGAACGGAATATCAACATAAAGAGGGTCCGCAATGGAGGAATACGCTGGTACATCCGAATTCCACATCTCATATTTATTGCCACGGCGGTCAAGGTTCCCGGTCTTCTCACCCAGTCCTATGAATTTCTCGTCAGGGAAAAGCCTGCGGTAAGCTGTTATTTCAGCCCTCTGCCAACCTGTGCCATAAGGTTTGTAATCTTCGGAAAGCACCTTATCCTTTGAATTTTTTATTTGTATGCGGATAGGATCCTTCGCGATCTCAATCCTTAATGAATCGGTGACAACAGATACACTGGCTCTGCCGTCCTGTATTTTAAAAACTCCCTGCACGGGCTTTGCAATCACTGCATAGGAAAAATCAGCAGCGCTAAAGTCCTTGTCAAACCTGAATCTCACAACGGTAGGGGAATAATAACTGACAGTGAGGCTTGCGTTTTCGGCTTTGATGGTAACTTCCTGCCCCGAGGTTTTCATCGATTTGAACTTCCCTATAAAAAACGACTGTCCCTGCAGACTGCCCACTGCGGCCAGCATGCAAAGACCAGCCAGGAAGCAATCCTTGTAAACACTTATTCTCTTTTTCATATTCCTGTCACTTAATGGTAATCCCAAAAATCTTAAACTCCCTCATGCTCGGTGCGCCTGATGATTTCATTCTGGAGATCTTCACCAAGGTCATTGAAATAATCGCTGTAACCTGCAACGCGTACAATCAGGTCACGGTATTTCTCAGGATACTTCTGAGCATCCTTCAGTGTTTCCGCGTTCACCACATTAAACTGTATATGGTGTCCGTCCATCCTGAAATACCCCCTGATAAGTGCACAGAGTTTTTTAATCGCTTCATCCCCTTCAAAGAAAGATGGGGAGAACTTCTGGTTGAGAAGGGTTCCTCCCGTAAGCAGGTGGTCTATCTTGGCTGCCGATTTAAGAACTGCAGTAGGGCCTTTGTGATCTGCGCCCTGGAAAGGCGAAATGCCTTCAGATAACGGCTGCTGTGCCAGTCTTCCGTCAGGCATGGCACCGATCACGCTTCCGAAATACACATGGGATGTCGTTGGCAGCAAATTGATGCGGTGTTTGCCGCCCACCGACGTCGGCTTGCTGTCGACCGCCTCAAAAAACAAACGGAAGACAAGCCTGGCCTGGTCATCAGCATAATCATCGTCATTGCCGTACTTGGGAGTATGATAAACCAGTTCTTTCCTGAATTCTTCAAAATCAAGAAAATCTGCTGCAAGAGCCTTCAGCAGGCCTTTCATTGTGATTGTCTTTTTTTCAAAGACATGATACTTTATGGCTGTGAGTGAATCTGTAATACTGCCGAGTCCGACGCCCTGGACGTACGTGGTATTGTACCTGGCCCCGCCCGCATTGTAGTCCATCGCGTTGCTTATGCAATCGTCAATCAGAAGGCTCATGAAAGGCACAGGCATATGGTCGGCGAATATCCTGTGAATGATATTGTTTCCCTTGATCTTTAACGAGGTGAGGTATTCCAGCTGATTTTTGAAGGCAGTGGTCAATTCTTCAAAAGAACTGAAAGATTCAGGATCGCCCGAAAGTAATCCAACCTGTTTCCCGCTGCGCGTGTCAAACCCGTTATTCAGTGTAAGCTCAAGTACCTTGGCAAGGTTGAAATAACCTGAGAGAATGTAAGCCTCGGTGCCGAATGCTCCCGCTTCCACGCAACCGCTGGCCCCCCCGTTCCTGGCGTCTTCCAGGGATTTTCCCTGGCGCACCAGTTCCTGGACGATGGCATCGGTATTGAAGAATGATGGCTGCCCGAATCCTGTTTTAGTGATTTTAAGTGTACGTTGGATGAAATCGTCGGGATTCTTTTTGCTTACCTGCACCATGGAACTTGGTTGCAGTAACCGCATCTCTTCGATCACGTCAAGAAGGATGAAGGTAAGTTCATTTACTGCATCAGATCCATCAGGCTTCACGCCCCCGAGATTGATGAGGCAGAAATCGGTATAGGTATTGCTCTCAAGCGCTGTCACCCCGACTTTTGGCGGGGCGGGATGGTTATTGAATTTTATCCAGAAGCTTTGAAGCATCTCAGTTGCAGTCTCAACACTCAATGAGCCATCCTCAATTCCTTTCCGGTAAAAAGGTAGGAGATGCTGATCGAGACGCCCCGGATTGAAAGAATCCCAGGGATTCAGTTCGGTTATCACTCCGAGGTGGACAAACCAGTAATACTGCAAGGCTTCATGAAAAGTGCTTGGAGCATTAGCCGGGACATTGCGGCAGACCTTGCACATTTCCTCCAGTTCTGCCCTCCTGCCTGGATCTGACTCTTTTTCTGCAAGCCTTGAAAGCTCGTCAGCATGCCGGCCTGCAAACTTGATTAAAGCATTTGCAGCGATCTCCATGGCTTTTAATTCTTCCCTTTTTTCATAAGCGGAAGGATCGGAAATAAAATCGAGGTTTTTAATTGTTGCCTTTATCTGTAGTACCAGGTCATTCATCCCCTGGTGATATATCTTATTTCCAAGTACCGTATGACCCGGTGCCCTTTGTTCCTGGAATTCAGTGAATACACCTGCCTTATATGCATTGAGCCATTCATCTGAAAGGGAATTCATGATCCTTTCACGGTTGGAATGCTCTTTCCAGAAAGGGATGATCTTTTCGGCGTATATAGTTCTGACCTCATCATCCACCTTGAAAGAAACTTTTTTTCTTGTATCTAGTATCTCCAGGTCTTCAAGACTGTGAAGGCAGATCTCGGGATAAGTAGGGCAGGCCTTAGGAGCGGGCCCTCGTTCCCCGATTATCAATTCGCCTTCACCAATAAAGAGGTGTTTATGACTTAATATATGATCAAACACCATAGCCCTGCCAACCGGTGTTGACACTTTCCTGTCCATCCCGCTTTCATAAAATTCTGTAACCAGCAACGCCCTCTCGGAGCTGATCCGGTTTACAGCCCTCAGGCTCTGTTCACGAAGTATTTTAATCCTGTCGGTCATAAAATCGTTTTGTTTTCCAATCCACGTCCAATTCGCTACTTATTCGCACCAATCTTTTATTTCTTTTGCGTGCTCATTTCGCCTTCGGTGAACGCTTTTATTTCGCCATTTAATACTACCCTCCGATTCTTACCTGATACCCGTCACTTTCCAGCTCTTTTTTCCTTGACTGAAGATCTTCAGCAGGGGTGCTCTTTACATTCTTCATAAAATTATCCTTCCCGAACCTTTTGTACTTATTCTCTGCTGCAGCATGGAAGGGAAGCAGGTTGATTTCGGTAATTGCAGGTTTCAGCCCACCGAGAAACGATCTGAGTGCGGTGAAATTATGATCCGTGTCATTGATACCGGGTATTACAGGCATCCTCACTATGATCTTTTTTCCCGAAGCCGCCAGCTTTTGCATATTCTCCAGGATTTGCTTGTTTGAAACTCCTGTATATTTCATGTGAAGACCATCATCCATTAACTTCAGATCATAAAGATACAAATCTACATAGTTCATCGTTTCGGCGAGTTTACCCCACTCTGTATGACCGCATGTGTCAAGGGCAAGGTGGATCCCCCTTGCCTTCATCCCACTTAGCAATTCTACAAGAAACTCATGCTGAAATGTAGGTTCTCCCCCCGAAACAGTAACCCCTCCGCCTGATTCATCATAAAAAACACCGTCCTTTAAAACTTCTCTTATGACATCTTCGGAATTCATCCAATCTCCTGAGACCTCTTCTTCGTTGAATATCCTGCCATCCAGGGCAAGGCTCCTGGTGCTTGTTTCAGGCAATCCGCTCTGGCTCTCGGGATTATGGCACCAGGAACAGGAGAGGGGACATCCTTTTAAAAAGACCGTGCTGCGTATTCCAGGTCCATCGTGAACAGTAAACCTGCGTATATCGAAAATTAATCCTTCCATTTCTTATCTTTCCGGCATGTATACCATACCAACATCTTTATTTGTTGTCCTGCTCTGATCCGGAATAATACCTGATCATATCAAGGATGGCTTTCTGGCAAACAGGGCAAAAGCCCGCTGCCTCGTTCGATTTCATCCTGCAGTCCATTTGCGGGCTGTACATCCCTTTCCCAAGATATCCGCCTCCTTCAAACATCCCTGTAACAGCTTTGTATTTATTTATCCTGGGCGTTGGCACAGGAACACTGTCGTGTACCATGCTTTTCCATTTTGAAGCAAAATCAACATCGGTGGTAAGGTTCGGTTCCCATGGCTCCACTTTCAGATTATAGAAATCGGAGTATGTCACTTCGGCATTGTAATATTCATCGGCAAGGCCTGCAAAGGAATGTCCGAATTCATGTACTGCCACGATACGTGAATACTGGTTGTCGACGGTCCCTTCGCAATAATGATTATAAAATCCTCCACCTCCGTATCGTTTTGAATTCACAAGTACGAAAATAGCATCATATGGCACGTTAGCGGCAATGTCGTAAATTGATTTGGTATCAAAACTGGTAAGGTAACGATCCATGTCAAAAGTATAGAAACTGCTGTGAATATTGGTATTCACATATAATTCCTTGCCCGGAATGCTCACCCCCGATTCATCCGAAGGCGACATTACAGCATAGAAATTGAATTTATCACGCTTGCTGTTGTATGGCTCTACCGACATGAAATAGTTGAGCATGGTGCGGGCATCCTCAATAAATTTAGGCATCTCGCTCTCGGTATAACCTTCAGCAAGAAAAGCAATATCAACATGGTCGGAGGGGTCACCCGAATACTGGAGTTTCTCAACCTTCAGATGATGGATGCTGTCCCTGAGTATGAAATAGTCGTCGGGTCTGATCATCATTTCATACATTTTCTCAAAGGCCCCGGTCTCATAGGAGCGTTTTTCAATAATGAAATTCATCTTCTTTTTAGGGTAAGGCATGACAGCGACCATCGGAAATGCCCTCGGGATTGCTTTTGCTTCGGGAGTCCCTTTCCATTCCTGGAAAACGCTGCTGAACCCTCTTGAGTACAATATTTGTTCCGTTGCAGAATCCATAAGACTGTAGCGATAGGTGCCGGTATTCCTGAGGGTGGTCAGACCATGATGAGGGCCTCCGTAAAACGGCTCTTCCCTCATCTCCCTGAAAAAAACATGCTCCCCCGCATTGTTCCCTGCCAGGAAATAATCAATTCTCAGTGTTTTATTCAGAAAATACTCTCCGAAATCGTCCTGCCCGTTTTTGATTGTCTTTGCACCAGCATCCTTGTCCTGGGCTGCTAAAGCTCCGTGTAAGAAGAGGAGGAGTGCGACAAAAATGAGCTTATTTAAAGTTGTGTTCATCGCCAGTATTCTTAAGTGATATCTTTCACCATTTCGCCTTTCACCATTTC
>CAIJYT010000224.1 GCA_903824935.1 uncultured Bacteroidales bacterium
TCAAACACCAATACGCACTGAACAGGATAGAGGGATGAAAGGGTGATCCTTGCTTCAACGACACTTGTTGAGTATTTCACGTTGAACGAAGCTTTCACCATTGGGTTTTCAAACACCAGGACATCAGCTGTCGTCATCTGGTCGAAGGACCTTGAATCGTACATGGCGCCTTTGAGCTGGAAGGCAGGTGTTTTGGTGCTTTTACTGCCCGGCATGATGATGCTGAAGGTCAGGAACCCGAGAAATACCCCGGCAATGAAAACGATAGAATACCTGAAAGCAGGTTTGTTCCAGATAGAAGTTCTGAGCAAGGGCTCAGGTTTGTGATGAGTTTGTGATTCCATAGGTAATTTGTTTAAAATATCCTGTGCAAATTGTATTTGAGGTGTATGTTCTTTTGTAGTTTCTATAGAAACCCTGATTTTTTGCCAATCCTTCAGGTAAGCAGCAGCTTCAGCATCATGCGCAAGCTGTTCCCTGAGTTCCTGCTGCCCGGAGGCATCCAGTTTCCCATCCAGATCCTCGTGAATCTTTTCTATGAGTTTTTTATTGATCATGGCCGAAAAATCCAGTTCCAATCAGTTTATCCCTTAAGGTCAATCGGGCATTATAGAGCCTGTCCTTTACTTTGGCAGTGCTCATTCCCATGGCCTCAGCGATTTCTTCGTACGAAAGTCCGAAGTAGTATTTCAATAAGATGACCGAGCGGTAAGAGTCTTTGAGTCCCAGTAAAGCAGTTTTAAGCCTGAGGCTTTCTTCGGAAATTCCTTTTTGTGCATCCTCTTCAGAAGCGATGTTCAGTGCTTTATCAATACTTTCAAAATGCCTCCTGCCTTTCAGCTTGTTAATGGTCTCGTTGATTGCAACACGGTAGAGCCAGCTGAAGAACCTGTAATTAAAACTGAACTTCCCCAGGCTGGTGTATGCTTTGATAAACACATCCTGGGTGAGATCTTTCGCTAATTCGCTGTCGTTGGTCATCTGGAGTATCATCCCGTATATTTTATTCTGATACCTTTCTATCAGTACTTCGAAGGACGACCTGCTTCCGTGCAAGGCCTCATAAACAAGTTCATTATCTTCCTTCGCTATCATAAATACAACGGAATCGTTGAAAAGTTGGAAAATTTACAAAAAAATCAGGCAGGTTTACCTGCATCCAGGCATATTATTTTTCAGAGGCAAGCATCGAAAGTTTCCATAAATCCTTGCGGTTCATGCGTAAAACCGGTGTAATGGCAAGATAAGCAGCATTTCCGATCTGTTTCCTCAGGCTTTTAAGTTCCCCGAGTTTTGCAGGGATTTCAGGATCGGGTGAAACGGCAAAATCATTTTCCCTCAGCATCATCAGGCTTTTGGCTTTGATTGAGAGTTCGGTGTACAGGCTGATAAAGCAGTAGAGATCGAAGACTACTTCGGCCGGGAAATGGCTTCGTATCGAAAGGAGGTATTGCCCGGTACGTGTTTCGGCGAATTTGCCTTTCCTGATCATAGCAAGCATTGAAACTTCAGTGTCAAATTCCATTTCAAGCCACTTGCGGATGGCATTTTCGTTGAACTGGAAGCTGAGGATAAGGGCAAGGGGGATAATAACAATAATGAAAACGGTTGCAGCCACAGGCCAGATGGTGAGGGCATTAAAACTGGCATGAATGAGGATGGCGGTGAGGGCTCCTGCGAGGACCGCAAAACCGAAAAAAGCCTGGCGGTTAAGGCTGCTTATTACAATGATAGCGAAAACCGCCGTAGTGCCTCCGTGCATTACAGCGGTACCGAAACCCCTGGTTACCCAGACCATGATGTTGGATTCTTCCGAAGCGAAATTCATGAGGTAGAAAATATTCTCGGCAAAAGAAAATGCCGCGCCCACGCTGAATCCGTAAATGGCCCCGTCGATCATAAAACCGATCTTGTTCCTTCTGATCAGCCATAGGATAAGAAGCATTTTCAGCATCTCTTCCACCACCGGGGCTATATACCCTGAAAATAATTCAAAATTCAGTGAGTATTCCCTGATAAGAAATGTGTTTGCGTAAAAACTCAGGGCTGCACTGCAGATCCCCCATGCAAGGCAGACCAGAAGGATGGTTTTGTTTACAAGCCTTAGGCTGTCGAGGAAAAGAAAGAGGAACAACAAGAGAAAAACCGGGCTGAGTGAGAGGCTTATCTTCAGGATCATCAGGATGTAATTGAACAGGCAAGTTATAAAAATTCTTTTTGCCATGCGGCTGCAGCGGCTGTATAATTTTCCGGTATTTTTGAGTCATGAGAAAACTCACTTTGTCAATCTTTATTAGCCTGGCGTTTCTGCCTTTGGCACTGCATGCAGTTGCTGTGACCTCCGACACGGCCCATTGGTATATGCAACACAGCTATGATGTCCTGAATTATAAATTGAACCTGGATGTATACAGCTGTTATGCTGCGCCTTTTCCCGGGAATTTTTCTGCAAAGGAGGTCGTCACGATAAAAGCCGACAGCGTACTTAATTCAATTAAGCTCAATGCGGTAAATACCTCGCTTCTTATCGATTCGGTAAGGCTGGCCGGGGTTTCGTTCAGCCATGTCCATGATACTCTTGCCATTCAGCTGGACCGGACTTACCAGGTCGGGGAAGTGATCAATATCAGGATAAGCTATCATCATAATAATGTTGCCGACAATGGTTTTTATGTGAGTAATGGTTTTGTGTTCACTGATGCGCCTCCCGAAGGTGCACGCAAATGGTTCCCCTGCTGGGACCGCCCGAGTGACAAGGCTTCAACGGATATCACGGTAAAGGTCCCGTCAAATGTAAGGCTTGGATCCAACGGCCTGCTCAGCGATTCCACCATCATTGCCGATACCATATATTATCACTGGGTAAGCACCGATCCTGTATCAACCTATCTTATTACCATAACTTCCAAAGCGGGTTTCTCCATTGCAAAAAAGTACTGGCATCATCTTGACAATCCCAACGACAGTATTCCGGTTCGTCTTTATTATTCAATAGGGGAGGATGTAGCCAATGCATTGAACGTTGTTCCGCAGGTCACGAACTTTTATTCGACAAAATTCGGGGAATATCC
This sequence comes from uncultured Bacteroidales bacterium, assembly GCA_903824935.1. GTDB lineage: Bacteria > Bacteroidota > Bacteroidia > Bacteroidales > FEN-979 > CAIRDP01. The sequence continues at coordinate 3,072 of CAIJYT010000224.1, forward strand.
ATTTCAGAAAATAGGTTTTGCCACCTTAAACAGCTCCTTCCCCTGGGGAGGGATGGAGAACCAGACCATGATCAACCTCCAGCCGGGAGGGTACAGCAACAGCAGTCTTATGGCCCACGAGCATTCCCACCAATGGTTCGGCGATATGATCACCTGCGGCACCTGGGCTGATATCTGGCTAAATGAAGGGTTTGCCACATACTGCGACAAGCTGTATACCGAATACACCATGGGATATTACACTTATAAGGGTTCAATGAATATCCTTGCCGGGTATTATCTTAACCATAATCCGGGGCTTCCCATTTACAATCCTTCATGGGCCATTCATACTCCTCCCACTGATTTACTATACAGCACCGCCCTGATATACAACAAGGGCGCCTGTGTATTGCACCAGCTGCGATATGTTCTTGGCGACAGCCTCTTTTTTGCTGTAATGAACGCTTATGCCATGGATACGGCTTTCAGGTTTAAAAATGCAGTAACACTGGATTTTATTGCGAAAGTGAACCAGGTCAGCAGCAGTGATTACCAGTGGTTTTTCGATGAATGGGTGTATGAGCCCAACCATCCTGTTTATTCCAATACTTATAACATCAGGGACCTGGGTTCAGGTTCATGGAGAGTGGATCTTGAACTCAAACAGGTACAGTCCGATCCCCTCTTTTTCAGGATGCCTGTTGAGATCAAAGTGAGGTTTGCCGATGCCACGGATACGACTTTTAAAGTTGAAAACATCAGCAACCCCCAGGAATATTCTTTTACTTATTCGAAACAGCCATCAAGCCTGGTATTTGACCCTAACGGGAATATCCTTCTTAAGCAAAGCACAACAGTGGTTGGTGTTGCTGAACCAGCCGCGGTTCCTGGCTTTTCATTATCGCAAAACGACCCCAATCCTTTCAGGGAAAGCACCTCGGTGAAATTGTCACTGCCTTCCGAATCGCATGTAAGCCTGGTAATCATCGACAGCAGCGGCAAGCAGGTCATGAACCTGCTCGACAGGAAATTCAGTGCAGGACTCTTCAGAATTGAGTTCTCTGCGGATGGCTTATCCCCGGGGATTTACTACCTGCGTATGCAAGCCGGTGAATTCACCGAAACCAAAAAAATTGCAGTAGTGAAATGAAATGGCTTTCCCGACAAGGCGCAAATATTGTCGCCTAGTCTTTAACGCACCTTACATTGAAAGAGTTGGCGCGGCTTGAAGAGTAGAATGATGTGCTCGTGGCCGGAAGGTTCATGCCCCTGGCAATTGCCCTGAGCGTTCCGTTCATGGTAGAAGTCCAGAACATTGCACCGGTGAGGCTGGCAGGAGGAACAAAGGCCCAGGTGCTGTTCATATACAACATCCCGCCGGTAAAAGCCCAGAACTGAACATCTTTAAGGTAGCCGCCGGCAAGGCCATTGCCCTGGTTTGCTGGATCATCAATAAGGGCCTGCCATTCGGTTTTAGTTGGAATATGCCATCCCGGGGGGCATAGTCCCTGGGCGCCTTCTGCTCCCTGGTACTGCATGAGCTCATCCCAGGAGTAAAACCCTCCGTACGACGTGCAGCCTGCATCTCCCGGTGCGCAATATTTCTCGGGAATACAATTATCGGTCTGAGCCTGGGTGAATAAGGTGGATGTTCCGTAGTCAAGGTTCACTGTCATCCAGCAATTGCCTCCTTTCTGGTAAGTGCTGTAGTTCCGATGAGGTGTGGTCCGAACGTCCTGAAGCGGTTCCATGATATTCCCGCACTGGAAGGGGGGTGGACTGATAACCTGCACCTGGATTGCATCGGTGCCCGGACATCCGTACATATTATTATACGTATAAGAGATGGTGATCGTTTTCGGAAGCGGAAGCGGAACAGAGGCAGGGTTGAACTCATAATGGCCGGAAACAAGGCTCACTCCTGTGCCTGAATACATACCGGTAGCCCCAAGGGGAGTCCCGCCTTTCAGGACATAAGGCCTGGCCTCGGGCGTTGTAACCGGGTCAATGCAATGATTCAGGCTTACCGTTGGCTTGGGCCTGATAAGAAAGGAAGCCGAACCAGTTGCGGAGCATCCGTTTACGGTAAGGCCGATTGTTTTTGCCAGGATATTGTTCCCGCTTGCGTTCCAGAGGAAAGTAGAAGTTGGCAGGCCCTGGATTGAGGTAAGGGTTCCTATAGAGGGGGGAACAAGGCTCCAGGTAAAACTTGTCCCGGGATCGGCAGGAACGCTGAATGAATTGCTTTGCCCCTCGCAGGCAAGCGCAGGAGTGGGTCCTGTGATGGTAACCACCGGGAGGACCCAGGTGTTGATGGTGTAGTTTGAAACATCCCCGTAACAGGTAAGCTGGTTCATGGTAAAATGAGGGATGATGGCATAAGTGACAAACCCGGCTGTGTTTGTGGGGTCAAGAAGGGTGTGTACCGGGATGAATGATGTAGTTTGGATTCCTGCAGGGTATCCTGTAATGGAAGGATGTGAAGGGGATGCAGTCCACTGGTACAGGGCGGGGTTGACACTGCAGGTAAGGCTCACAAGCTGTGTCGGCGTTCCGAGGCAAACGCCCTGGCTCATAGTGCTGTTGGTCACTGTGGGCCTGGGGTTGACCGTGACAATGTGAGTCGTTCCTGTTCCGGGGCAGTTGTCGATGTTGGCGGTTATGATGAATGTCAACGGTTTTGCCAATGTGGTTGATGAATTGGCCAGGGTGAATGCAGGTATTGTTGATCCTGTGCCATTGCCAGGGCAGGGTGTTATAAAGCCGGTACAGGGATAAGACCAGTTGTACCCTGTGCCGCTGACGTTGGAAGTAAGTGAAACAGTTTGGGTGCTTCCTCCCGAGCAGATGAACTGAGAAGGAGGAGTGGCGCTGACATCAGGAACAGGGTAGATCTGTACAGAATAGGGATAGGGACTTGAAGTGCAGCCATTGGCCATGGCTTTTGCCTCGAAATTCACAGCTTCCATATTGAACCCGGTATTCTGAAATGGCTGGAGTATGTTGCCGCTTCGGTTGGTGATTGACGATGGGATTACGGTAAGAGGGTTGGCCGAGGAGCTCCAGGTGAAATTCGCGCCAGGCGCGCCTGAGCTGAGGAAGACTTTGACACTGTCCTGTGAGCACCATTTGCCCGACACATGGGAGGGAGTAAAAATGACATCAGGCAGGGTTTTGACGGTAACGTTAAATGTGCCGGGAGAACCTGCAGTGCACAGAGTGGCAGGATCGGTATAAATGACTCCGACCTGGCTTGCACCCGGGTTATTCCAGGTTATATGGGCAAAATTATCTCCTGTCCCTCCTCCGTAAGTGATCACTCCTCCTGCTGACGGGGTCCACACATAATTGAGCTTCCCGGCCTGGGTAGTGTAGAGGTTCCCGGTGTCACCGGGGCATACGGGAGTAATGCCTGAAGTAATGGTGGGTACGGGCAAGGCAATCAGGCTGACCGGTTTTACTACGGCAATTATTGACGAGCAGCCCGAAACAGGGTCTGTATATTTAATACTGACATTATGCGGACCTGCAAAAGTATTCCACTGCATCAGTATGCTGTCGGATGTTGAAGTCCCTCCACCGGCGGGTATGCCACCGGTAAAAGTCCAAATGTAATTTGTCATCGCAGGTTCAGTGGTGTATTTCTGGATCGAATTGAAGCAGGCAGTTGCCGGACCGTTCAGAGTTGGTAAGGGTTTCACATGCACAACAACCCAGGTACTTTGTATGTCGCCGGTACAGGTGGCAATTACAGCATAGTACTTTGTAGTATACAGGGGACTTACAGTTATCGTAGGTCCATAGCCTGCTATGGCACCCGTGATGCTGTCCTTATACCAGGTAATTCCATTGGGGACGAACCTGGTGCTTTCGTTGGACGTGGTCCAGGAGGTGGCATTCCTGCTAAAGGCAATAAACGCAATGGTACCGTTGGAATTATGAACCCCCTGGGTTGCCGCATTGGTCTGCCACGAACATGAGGGTTTATTGGTGATGTTATTCTCAACGGAATAATCCGACTGGTTCAGTACGATTTGGAAAGTGCCGAGGGCTGTCGCACAACTATATAATGCACAACTATCCCAGTATACCACCAGTTTGCTGTTGCTGGGAGGGTCGGATATGATATGACGGAACACTTTGGAACGGTTAGGCCCTCCTGCTCCGATGGTAGGGTTCCAGTCCTGGTAGGGTGCGAAGATGGCATTCTTGGGAACAACAGCATTGGTGGTGGGAATAGTAAAAGGCGTGAATATGGTCCAGCCCTGGTTGAGAGGGTTTGAAAAGGTGATCCATCCGTTTGAGCCTATCCAGTACTGGGAAAAAACACTGTTAAGGAAGCAGAAATCAAACCCGATAGGATAGGGTCCTGCCCAGGTATCATCGTGGTTCCCGCTGAGCTGTCCCGCGTTGTTCCTGAACTCGGGATCGACTGCAGTGTCTTTGACCAGGGGATAGGGATTGAAAGTAAACTGCTCGAATGAATAACTGTCGGTCCCGTTCATACAGCCCGGCTGAAGATAAGCATTCAGTATTGCCGAAGATCCCTGGCATACAGGTGTTACACTGTCGGCCACAATGCATTGCGGGTAAATCTGCAGAACAGATGCTGTTAAAACCAGCATCAGGAAAAGCCTGATCAGATCAGCGATTTTCACGGTTTAATTCCCTTTAGCACTTGTTGTGAGATGTGCCTTGACATTCCTTGAAGAAGGTCATTATACTCACAGGATAAAATTAGGAAATTAAACCAATGTTATGCCTGAAATATAAAAAAAAGCGCTCAATCGGCTGATTGAACGCTTTTTAAAATTAAACAAATGCGTCAGGAATTTCTGTTAATGTAATAATCCCGGCAGGAATTCATTTAAAGTCAATGGGTGTAAATGAATGCTGGCTGGCGGTATCCTGTGTTATTTATATACCAGTCGGGATACGAGGCACCGGAGCTTTGGGCCCAATCGACAAATTTGAGATATGCTGTATTGATAGCGGCTGTTTCGATGGGATAACTGAATTTTCCAGTAATATTCAACGCCCAGGGAAGATTGTTGACCGTTTTATAGTAGCGGTTCTGGGCAGGGATACTGTTGTCATTAGAAGTTCCGAAGTCGGAGCCATTGACTTTATCGGTAGGCGGCTGGTCGGGGAGATGGACTTCCCTGTTACGGTTTCCGTTCACAATAATAAAGGAGTTAAACGGAGGAAGGCCTGCCTGGCTTAAAGTCAGCGGTGTGGACAAGGATATGACCATGTTAAGGGTATCTGGTGTAATGTAAGGTGCACCTAAGGTGGTGTTTGTGCCGAGACCCTGCCCCGGCATTGGCAAATGATCGAACGCATCATCAAATACAACGGCCACTGCTTTGGATTGCCCAGCTTCGGTATTATTGGAAGACAAGGTAATATATCCGTGATGCAAACTGCTTCCTGTTACCGACTGGACCTTATCAGGTGTAAATGGCAACTGGAAAGCAAAACCATTATGAAGTCCTGCACCCGAGGCTTCGGGGATAATTTTCGCATCCACCTCAACCACCAGGTTTTGTGCATTGGTGATCTGGTTAAAACGATAAGATATAACTACATCATTAAAATCATAATCTCCTTTTGCGGGCCAAAGATCTTCAAAAGCAAGGGAACTGTATCCTGTTTTTGAAGGTGTGAAATTGTTAAACGCCTTGGTTGGATCGTTAGGATAATCATCAGAAACATCCGGAACCCCGTCATGATCTGAGTCGACCACGGTTGTGGCAAGAAGCGGCATATTTGTTGTGTTGATATTTTGTATCGACGGATTTATAGTTATATAAAAGACGTTATCATTACAATCCTGGTCCGATCCCTGGTATTTACCCTGGTCTTCGAGGGTAAAAAGGATCTGCTGTCGCGAAGGGTCTTTGAAAAAAAGCAGGTGCTTCATCATCGTAGGATCAATTGTATTGAATGAGGGGATGGAATACCATACGTTAGTGTTTGGGCCGACATAGGTTTGATTGCCGTTCCATCCTGAAGGGACAAGGGCAAAACCAATCGATTTACCTGCAGGGAAATTGCCCAGGTTTATCTTGTTCCCGGGGTTAAGCCCGCCACCGCTACCCGAATTGCTTACATTCGGGAAAATGATGTGTATTGTATCTATCGCCGCAGCTGAAGCAGGAGGCTGATTGGTGTTAAATGTAAAATATCCAAGTGAGTTCATCCAGCCTGCACCTTCAGTAATATAAGTAATGTAAACATTGCTCTGGGTAAGGATGTCGATATTGTTTGGCGGGCTGCCTGAGAACCATTCAGGATGGGCTGCGACTTCGTTTTTATATTCGGGAAGAGCCGTATTGATATCATGCATTAATACCTGGTCAACCGGGTCATTTACCGCCATCAGATTTTTAGGGACTCCTTGTGAGTCATAACCGCTCAGATAAACCCATTTAGTGGAATTCGGGCTTTTAATTTCCCCTCCGCCACCTAAAGACCCTGATTTTCCAGGCGCTGGCGGTTTTCCGCCAAACTGGCCTGTAACACTGTTGGCGGTTATGGGTAATTCTATCTGGCGGATCAGGCCAAGAAAGTTATTGAATACGGTTACTTTGGTCATAGAGGTTGGAAGGGAGGCTGTTGAATTCCACATCCCGTTAGTACCGGTGATACCGCTTACAAGGTAAATACCCCCTGAATCAGGATTGGCTGTGTAAAGGGTAAACCTTACGCCTTCAATGGGAGCATCCAGATTGTCTTTGGCAGTTATTGAAATGCTTACATCATGCGTTGTTGCCCAGCTGAAATTTGATGAAATGACCAGTTGGTCAAGCGTATTCCCACCGGAAGAACCGGAGTTGGTATCCTGTTTGCGGCACCCGCTTAAAACAGTGATAACAAGCATAAAACAAATGATCAGTGCATTTGACCAATATCTGTTTATATAACGGAAAAAAGTTTTCATGAATTTTTTTTACAAAGTTAAGTCGATTCTGAAGCTTCACCAGCTATAATAAGTAGTTGTACGCGAAAACTTAGTAAATGGAGGTAAAATGGCTGTTTTGTAAAGACTACTCTTAACTGTTTTAGGGCTTAGTTCCCTGCAGCTTACTGCAGGTAGTTTATATTATGGGAATTAGCCAAATATTCCGTAGACAAAGTCTTATAGCATGCAGGGTCAAAGATATATAAATTTTTTTCAGAAAGGGCAGATTCCCTATGTTATGTTGTTCCGTGGAACAATCTGTAAATCAAAAAAATCGATCTTGCAGGCCTGGGTTATTTTGAGGAAGCAAGCCATTCACTGATAAACTCCAGCACGGTTTCTTTTTCGAATTCATTGTGAAGTTCGTGGAAGAGACCGTTCCAGGCTTTAAATGTATTGGGGGCCGTTACTTTTAGTGAAAATTCGGTGCTTGCATCATACGACGTCAGTTTGTCGGCCGTGCCGTGCATAAGCAATAGCGGACAGTCAATATCATTTGCATGCTTTATGGCATATTTCCCGGACCTGGAGATTTCCAGGAAAGTGCTTGCCGAGATGCGGCTGTGGACAAGGGGGTCAGAGGCATATGTACGGCATACCTCTGAATCATGACTGAGGTAAGAAGGATTTAATCCATCCGGTTCAGTCAGTGCAGGAAAAAGTTTGCCTGACAGATTTGCAAGGATAACTTTAATAAGCGGGGGGGGTGATGCAAGCCGAAGCCATGGACTGGTAACAACGCAAGCTGAAACAAGGGGATTCCTTCTGATGAGGTAATTCAGCACGAGGTTACCCCCCATACTGTGGCCATAAAGGATCAGGGGTAAAGCGGGATGTCTTCGGCGGGCCGCTTCAATGAACAGGCTGATGTCATCCATGATAACCCCAATGGAAGGGAAATGTCCCCTTTTGCCGAATGACCTGCCATGACCGCGAAGGTCGGCAAGTATCAAGCAATATCCAGAGGCGGCAAAAAAGGAACCAACATGTTTGTACCGGCCTGCATGCTCGCTAAGGCCATGAACCAGGATTATCAAGCCCTTGGCCTCCCCGGGCGGGGACCATTCACAGGCGAAGAATGTCTTTCCGTCCCGGTATGGTATCTGGAATTCGGATTCCTGCATGCATTAAAGATAGAAAGTTTATTTAAATGATAATTGAGGGATCCAAAGGTAAACATTGATTTTTTTGGATGTGATAAACACCACAACAAATAAATCAAAATAAAAATAATATATGGATGGTTTGCCATATGATTTCAGGATGGCTATTTTTGGTACAAATGTGAAATCATGAAAAAAATCTTGTTAATTTTTGCTTTTATTTCTCCTGCCCTGGCCGGGAAAAACCAGGTGATTAGCGATGATGCAAGATTCTCCCTGAGAGCCGGGTTTGGGTATAACCTGCCGGTTGCAACAGGAGTACTTGCCACCAGCAATGATAACGGAGCAACCAAAGGCATCTATGGTTCATGGGGCAAAGGGGTAATTCCGGCGATTGATTTCTCAGTAAAGGTTTATCAAGGGGTTCATGTTGTATTGGGAGCAGGAACCCTGTTCGGGCCGGCAGTAAAAAGTTCGTCACTGTCGTCAACTGAAACATCGTCAACCGACCAGTCGACCAGTTCTAAAATATGGATACCTGTATTACTGACTGCAGGCGGAAGGTACGAGATCCACCTGTATAATGATAAGGGAAGTAAAACGGGCATCTGCCATAAGTTCATACCATATGTCGGTTTCGGACTTGGTATTGCTTTAGGATCAAGAGTGAAGAATTCCATTAATTCTTTACAAACCACAGGAAGCACATCGGTGAATACAGAAACAAAATCCACAACTACCTTTAAGCCGGCATTGGATATCTATGGTGAACTGGGTGTTAAATATTGCCTGTCAAAAAGCTTTTCTGTGTTCCTTGATGCAAGGCTGAGCTCGCTTTCTTTACTACCATCAAAGCAGAAGATAACGTCTGAGACGATAAACGGAAAAGATGTCACATCCACTCTTACTACATCCCAGAAAGAGACGGATTTTGTAAGGGATGTACCTTCATCGGCTGGGGGCCCCGATGAACCTTCCCGGGAACTTGCTTTGAAAGAACCTGCCTCAGGCCTGGCTATCAGCTGCGGTATCTCCTGGAACTTCGGATTTGGCGGTAAAGTTATGCCCGGGGGACCGGGCGGAAGTATCCCTCCGGGAGGGTTCAAACCTGCTGCTGCCGGCCCGACCAGGGAAAAGGTTAAAGTAGCCGGTGCTGTAAAGGCCTGTGAAGATTGTCCTGCCACTGAACTTGAACTTGTTTCGAACAACGATGACAAGGATTTTCCTGCTGAAAACAGTAAGGAGGCAAAATCCGGACCTTATGGTAAATCGGAACTGCTGAAAGTGGAGATCCTGACCCATGATGCCGTTTGCGAGAGCTGCAACGGGATTGAAGGCAACTGCTGCTGCAGGCTGAAAACACTCAAAGTAAAGCTCACCTTCCAGATCACTTACGATACTGCCGCACTGAATAAAGGAGTCTGGCTCAATACGAATAAGGATTCAAAGGAATATGAGCATACCAGGAAAGGGAACAGCCTGCCGGATAGGCTTGCAAACAAGGAAGACTGGAAAAAGGTTGACAGGAAAAGCGTGGAAGTCCATGAACGGCAGCACTGTTCTGATATAAAAGACGCAGCAAAAAATCTCATTCTGGAAGCCCTGAAAAAGGTTACTGTCGATCAGTGTGTCTGCGGTGAGAACGGGGGTAAGACCTGCAAGGAAAAGATGGACAATCTGTGTGTGCTGCTGGGAAGGAAACTCAACGAAATGCTGGGCAATGCCATGGACAAGATATCAGCTTCGGAAAATGAGAATTACACCAAAGGAGATTTGGAAAAGAAAGCAAGAGAAGTTCAGGCACAAGAGCTCAATAACAGGCCTGAATAAGAAAACCCAATGATACCGGGATACAAAAACCTTCGGGAAATGACAGCTCATCAATTAGCGTGTAAAACCTAATTGAATCCTGAATAATTTATTAGAGATAGTAAATTCTAATTTCCCAATGAATTATATTTGTTGAGCAACAATTTTAAACCTGATAACATGAAAAAGACCATTTTTCTGCTGATCGCATTATTTTTAGTCAGTTCAGTAAGTTTCTCGCAGACCATTTCTAAAGGAAAAGTACCGAAGGAAGTTAAAAAAACATTTGCGACAGACTATTCCAAAGCTGTAAAACCGGAATGGTCAAGGTCTGATGATAATTATAAAGTCGAATTCTTTGTAAACGGGATTAAGAACTCTGTGACCTATGATGAGAGTGGTAAATGGCTCGTGAAGAAAATGTCCATCTCTTCTGTCAAAGTTCCTAAAGAAATCAAAGCAACCGTTTCAAAAGAATTCGCAGGTTTCAGATCATCAGATGCTGAACTGATTACAGCTCCTGACAATAGTCTGCAATATCACCTTGTGATTAAAAAAGGGAAAGAAGCATATGATGTTTACTTCTCAGTTGCTGGGGAAATCCTGAAGAAAGAGCCCAAATCGGATGCTCAAAGCACAAATAAGAAGTGAGGTTTTTTCTCTTCCTTCGCCGGATTAACATGACCAACCTGTTCTGTTGATTGATGAGAAAACATCTTGGTCAACGAAAATCGGCAGAGGGCGGTTAGGTGGTCCCTTTTCACCACCAAGCCGGGCGCACATGAAAAACCCCGTGAACTCACGTTCACAGGGTTTTTTGGATCAGCCCCACTTTCGCCCTCATGGGGAAGGGGTTTAATTCTTTTAGTTGTAGTTTACAGTTACTGTAAACGGTGTGGCTGAAGTATACGATCCGGCGGCCTGGCTTGCACCTACGTTCAGGGTTGCGCCTACGTTAAGGGTCTGTGAACCTGTTGCACTCAGGGTACCTGTTGTGGCAGGGTTGCTGGTGAAAGTTGAA
>CAIJYT010000225.1 GCA_903824935.1 uncultured Bacteroidales bacterium
ACCAGGAAGTTTCAGCCTTTGCGAAAGGTGACGGCACTCCCCGCTTTAATCCGTTTTTTATCCCGAAGATGATTGCCGACATAGCAGCCGGCCATATTTCAATAAAGTACGGGTTCCGTGGTCCTAACTTCGCCATCGTTTCGGCTTGTGCATCCTCTGCAAATGCATTGGTGGATGCCATGCTTTATATCAGGAACGATATGGCCGATGTTTTCGTTGCAGGAGGTTCCGAGGCTGCCATTAATCCTGCCGGTATCGGCGGATTTAATGCAATGCATGCCCTTTCGACCCGCAACGACGACCCCACTACGGCTTCAAGGCCTTTCGACAAGGACCGTGACGGCTTTGTAATGGGAGAAGGGGCAGGCGCACTGATCTTCGAAGAACTGGAACATGCCAAAGCAAGAGGGGCTACGATCTATGCTGAAGTAGCAGGAGGAGGCGTCTCTGCCGATGCATATCATATGACCGCTCCCCATCCTGAAGGACTTGGCGCAATCATTGCAATGCGTAATGCCATCAGGGATGCAGGGATGACAATTTATGATATTGATCATATCAATACTCATGGTACCTCTACTCCTGTTGGTGATATTGCTGAGCCGAAAGCCATTCTCGGACTTTTCGGGGAGCAGGCCTACAAAATCAATATCAATTCGACAAAATCGATGACTGGTCATCTCCTGGGTGCCGCCGGTGCCGTAGAGGTCATCGCGTCGGTCATGGCAGTGAGAAACAATATCATTCCTCCAACCATCAACCATTTTACCGATGATCCCGACCTGGACCCAAAACTGAACTTTACCTTCAATAAAGCCCAGGAAAGGATTGTGAATACAGCACTCAGCAATACATTCGGTTTTGGCGGACATAACGCCACACTGATCGTGAAGAAATATTAATCTGCCCGCTTTGAAGTTCAGGACAACAAACACGGTCCACTTCGATAATAATTCCGATAAACAGCTCAGGCGTGCTATAAAGAATATTTTCGGGTTCCGGCCCGGAAATATTTTTTTATACCGGCTTGCATTCACGCATAAGTCGGCCAGCCAGGAAACCATTAAAAACCTCCGGGTCAATAACGAACGTCTTGAATTCCTTGGCGATGCCATCCTGGATGCCATTTCTGCCGACTTCCTGTTCAGGACTTTCCCTGCAAAGGACGAGGGATTCCTTACCGAAATGCGTTCCAGGCTGGTAAGCCGGGCCCAGTTGAACAGCCTTTCCAGGAAAATGGGCATCGACAACCTGATCCAGCTTGAGAACTCTTCTTCAGGGGTGTTTAAGTCTTTTACAGGCGATGCGTTTGAAGCGCTGATCGGAGCGATTTACCTGGATAAAGGCTTTGCTTTTACCCAAAAGATCATTTTAAAGAGGGTTATAGGGCACTATATTGACATGGGGGATCTTGTGACCCAGGAAGTGAACTTTAAAAGCAAGGTCATTGAATGGGCACAGAAGGAGAAAAAACAAATGAATTTCAATGTAGTCAGGGAGATAGGAACCGGGTATAATAAGCAGTACCTGGTGGAACTGTTTGTAGAAGGACAAGCATGGGCCAGGGGCCAGGACTATTCTATAAAAGGCGCCGAACAAAGCGCTTCTCAGAAAGCATGGCTTAAAATTAACGGAGAATCCTTGGAAAAAGCCTGACGTTTCACTATATTTGTTATGATCAATCGCTGTGGTCATGGCAAAAAAAATCGTACTCGAATCACGCACCGAACCTTCCTGTTTCACCATTTTAGGGATTTCCTGCCACCTGAAAGATTACCGTCTCTCGTTTCTCCTTAACCAGAACCTGCCTGCGGATTTCAAGAAAATGGATGATTTCCCCGGGGGATTCAGCCTTTATTTTTATCTGGATGAGGAATGCCGGAATTCTTTTTACCTCCTGAGCAACCGAAGCGAGGAAAAGATACTCTTCCATGAATTGAAACAAACTGATTTTATAATGCTTCTGGATGGCCCTGTTAAAAAGGCCAGGCTTGATCGCATGCTCAAAACGATACGTGCAATCCCAAATGTATTGACCGGGTTTGAGATCCTTGTCGGCAGCCTCAAAAATTTTCCAGGTTTCCTGGCTGATCTGGAACTTCATCTTATGAAAATTAAAAAAGACAGTAAATCTAAATCAATCTTGATTAATAAATAAGGAGGTAAAATGTTTGAAGAACTTAAAAAATCGATCGATAAAGGCCTTGATTATGCTTTTATGACCACCGAAAAACTTGCAAAAGCAGCGAAGGAAATGGCAAAAGAAAACAACCTTACAAAGGAAGAAGCCCAAAAACTGCTTGATCTCCTGGTGAAAAAATCAGAAGAAACAAAGAAAACCCTGGAGGATAACTTCCAGGAACTGGTAAAGACCTCGCTTAAGAAAATGAACATCCCAACGAAGGATGAGATCAAAAAGCTCGAGGACCGCATCAAGAAGCTGGAAGCTAAGAAGATCCCGGTGAAAACAGCCAGGAAACCTGTAAAGAAAGCATAAATATAAATAGCGAAGTAGCGAAGTAGCGAAATAGCGAAATTGAATACTTTTTCGCTATTTCGCTACTTCGCTACCTCGCTACTTTTTTCAGGAGCTATGCGAATCTCCCAAATCGGCCTGGCTATGCACGAAATCGGAAGAGCCAGGGAAATACTGGGTATTGTTATAAAGTATGGTTTCCAGGACTGGGTCAGTAAGAACGGCCTGGGCAAATTCCTGGTTACCAGGAAGCGACTTGCCCGTATTGAGAAATACAATCAATGGGAAAGGATACGGCTTGCAGTGGAAGAGCTAGGCCCGACTTTCATCAAATTCGGGCAGATACTTGCCGACCGGCCCGACCTTCTTGAGGAAGAACTCAGGAATGAACTTAAAAAGCTTCAGGATGAAGCCGACCCTATGCCCGATGATATTGCCATTGCGGCAATTGAAAAAAATCTCGACTGCAGCATCACTGACGTTTTCAGCAAATTCGATAAAACCAGGCTTGCATCTGCTTCCATGGCCCAGACTTACCGGGCTACCCTGCTGAACGGAGAGGAAGTCTGTGTAAAGATCCAGAGACCGGGGATTGATAAAAAAATCAACCTTGACCTGAATCTCATGAATTATTTTGCCGGAAGGATGCAAAAAAACAATCCCGAGATGGAAGCAATCAACGCGGTCGGGATTGTTAAGGAGTTCGGGAGCAGTATAAAAAAAGAGTTGGATTTCAGGCATGAAGCGGCAAGCGTGATCAGGTTCAGGCATAATTTCGAAAATGATGCCGACATCTATGTGCCCAGGATCTATACCCAGTTTACAGGCCAGCGCATCCTGGTAGAGGAATATGTCAGCGGCATCAAGGTGTCGGATATGGTATCACTTAACGCTGCGGGATTTGACACCGTCCTGCTGTCGAAAAATGCAGTGAGGCTGATGTTCGACCAGCTTTTTAAGCATGGGTTCTTCCATGCTGACCCGCATCCGGGCAATATTTTTGTAATGCCGGGAAATGTGATAAGTTTTATCGATTTCGGAATGATGGGTTCCCTAAGGGATGAACACCTGAACTTTCTCGGAAAATACACGCTTGGCTACCTCGAAAGGGATGCTCATGGTATGACTGAAGCTCTTCTGCTTGTTTCCGGCAAAAGGCACTTTGCCAGGTCACTTGAGCTTGAACATCAGATAAATGAACTGCTGGCTCATTATAAATACCTCTCCATTGATGAAATGGATTTCGGTAAGATCATGAACGAATCGGTGGATATCCTCGTCCATTATGGTTTGAAAATGCCGGCCGGGATCTACCTCCTCGCAAAAGCGCTGATGGCTATCGAAAGAGTGGCAGTGGTCCTCAATCCGGAAATAGATTTTGCCAGTGAAATGAAACCCTATGCAACCGAGCTGATTTCGCGTCAGTTTGACCCGAGGGTTATTGCACGGGAAGTTTTCGATTCATTGAAGGAATATTACAGGTTTGTTACTGAGCTGCCTGCCGATCTTAACGAGATCATGAGCAGGATAAAGGAAGGCCGCTTCAAGACACAAATCGAGCTCAAAGGATTTGAACCCCTGATTGAACATATGGATACTGTGGGCAACCGTCTTGCCATTTCAATCGTCCTGGCAGCCCTGATCATCGGGGCTTCCATCCTTTCTCAATGGGAACAGGCACGCTTGATCGGAACAGCCGTCTTCTGCCTAGCCGGGATCTTTGGTTTCTGGCTGCTTGTCAAGCTGCTTCGGAGAAACAAGTTTTGAATTTCGAATATTGATCAACGAACGTTGAATTTCGAATTTCATACTTCAAAATTCAATGTTCAATATTCGATATTCAAATCGTCCCGGTAAACTGCCTGAGGAACCTTAAATCATTCTCGAAAAACAGGCGAAGGTCCTTCACCTGGTACTTCAGAAGGGTGATACGCTCTATCCCCATTCCGAAAGCAAAACCTGTGTAGATCTTACTGTCAATACCGCAGTTGTCAAGAACGGCAGGGTCAACCATGCCGCAACCGAGTATTTCAACCCAGCCGGTATATTTGCAGATATTGCAACCCTTTCCGCCGCATATATTGCAGGAAACATCAAGTTCACCCGAAGGCTCCGTAAACGGGAAGAACGACGGTCTGAGCCGTATCTCTGTATGTTCTCCGAACATTTCACGGGCAAAGTAAAGCAGGGTTTGCTTCAGGTCCATGAACGAAACATTATGGTCAACATACAGCCCTTCGACCTGGTGAAAGATACAATGCGCCCTGGCCGAAATAGCTTCATTCCTGAACACCCTGCCAGGGAAGATCTTCCTGATAGGGGGGGGCATGGTCTCCATGGTCCTGATCTGGACCGATGAAGTATGGGTGCGTAAAAGTATCTCCGGGTCGGTCGCAATGAAAAAAGTATCCTGCATATCCCGGGCAGGGTGTTCGGGAGGGAAATTCAATGCACTGAAATTATGCCAGTCGTCCTCGATTTCAGGGCCAACGGCTACAGTGTACCCGATCTGACCGAAAATCCTGACGATCTCATTCCTTACGATTGACAGAGGGTGACGAGTCCCGGGTTCCATATGGTCCACCGGGCGGCTGAAGTCCATCATCTGTGAAGGAACATCTTCCTTGCCTTCAAACGCCGACTTCAGGCTTTCGATCTTGTCCTGGGCGGCGTTTTTCAGATGGTTGAGCAACTGTCCGATCTCTTTCTTCTGCTCTGCAGGTACATTACGGAATTCATCAAACAGAACAGAAACCTGCCCCTTCTTGCTGAGATATTTTAGTCTCAGCTGTTCCACCTCATCGGGAACCTGAGCCGTCATAGCACTTATCTCATTCAGCAAGTTTTCTATCCGGGCTTTCATAGGGTTATGGTAACATTCAAAGTAGCGAGGTGGCGAAGTAGCGAAGTAGCGAAATTTGAAGATTTCATTTTTGGTTTCGCTATTTCGCCATTTCGCTATTTAATCTACCAGCTTAATGGTCATCTTCAGGTCCTTCTTCGGCCTGTCGTTCTGGTCGCGTTCAACGTTTGCGATCTTGTCGATGATATCAAGGCCTTCGGTGATCTCCCCGTATACTGTATATTCACCATCGAGGAAAGACACTCCGCCAATAGTTTCATAGATCTTTTTCTGATCGTCGGTATACTTTGCCCCCAGCGAAGAAGCAGGAATTTTCTTACCCTCAACGATATAAAACTGGCTGGCCGAAGAGGCTTTCTGAGGATTATTGGTCCTGGCTGCCGCCAGGGCGCCTTTTTTATGGAAAAGAGCAGGATTGAATTCAGCGGGGATCGTATATCCCAGGTCACCACCACCCAGCATCTGACCAGGCTTTGCAGTCTTGGATTCGGGGTCACCGCCCTGGATCATGAATCCGGGAATTACCCTGTGAAATAAAGTTCCGTTATAGAAGCCCTCTTTGGCGAGCTTTACAAAATTATCGCGGTGCTTGGGAGTCTCATTGTAGAGAAAGCCCTTCATGTCACCGAAGTCTGTATGAATTACAAATTTTACCACTTTCTGTGTTGATTTGGTTTGTGAAACTGATGTGAAATTAAATGCAAGAATGCATGCTGCAAATAACAATAAGATCTTTTTCATAGGACGACTGTTTAAAATCAGGCTGCAAATTTACGGATTTTTTTGTCAAAAATTATCCACAATTCTTCCGGTTGCCGTATAAATTAATGTACCTTTAATCTCTCCGGGCAAAATCCCCCGGCAGGGGGAGGCACCCGGCAACGGGCAGGTCCCGGAACCGATATTATCTATTCCTTGTTATGGATAAACATATTATTACACGGGAGCTGCAGATCCTGCTTGAGGCTATCAACGAACAGTTTGAGATCATCAATGAATATGAGGATTTTATTCCACAGATCGAGTTTGACATGATAATGGAAAACGTACGCAAGCTGTACGAGACTTTCCACCGTCTGCAAAGGCTTAACGACCCCATGCTTTTCGTTGAGAAAAAGATCTCGGGCTTTCACGACAAAGTAAACTCAACTTCTTCAAGGCCTGCGATTAAACTTCCGCCATTAGTCCAGGCTGTGGAAGTGAAACAAAGGATCCAGGCTGAACCTCTGCCTGAGCCTGCAGTCAGCTTTGAGGATGTGGCAAATCATGCTGCTGATTCACAGATTCCTGAACCTGTTGTTCCTTCCATGGAAGTTTCAGCAGAAATAACTTCACCCGGGCTTACTATCCCTGAGGAACCTGAAACTGCCGAGCCCGACGGGATCATTGTCAGTCCCGTTATCCCTGCCCATCCTGTTGTAAAAAAGGAAACCCGGCAAAAGAGCCAGCCCAAAACTGCTGAACTCGAATTGTTTGCAACAGAAGAGCCCGTATTCAATATAAGGCTGAAGGAAGCCAGGGAAAAAAGCCTGGGGCCCAAAATGTCGCGCCATGCAAGCTTCAAGGCATCGATAGGTATCAACGATAAATTTATGTTCATCAATGAGCTTTTCGACGGCAACCTGCGTGAATACAACGAATGCATTGAAACCCTGGGTGGTTTTAAAACCTTGCCCCAGGCCCAGGAATACTTCGACCTGCTGAGACGCAGGAATAACTGGAATTCCGCTTCTCCCTCCTTCCGCAGAATAAAAGAACTGGTGGAAAATCACTTCTGATTATTCCACCAGCCAAACCTTCCTTCCGGAAAGAAAAAAAATAATCCTGTTTATTTCTTTGCTACAGGTTTGATCATTCCGTAGTTCTGCCAGTCGGCATATATTTTCTGTGCCAGCTGAAGCCCGGCCTGGTCAACATACTGCACGTCGGTCACGCTGATGTCGGCAGTCCAGAATGCCGCCTGGGTGTTCTGAATGTCATACATTACCGATTTTAAATTTATTGTGGATGTCGTGGACCAGTACCCGCCCGAATACACTCCTCCGCCGTAAAAACCTCCGCCCCAGCCCCAGTAGCTTCCGTAACCTCCGTAATACGTTGCCGGGACATAAGTGGCTTCCTTGTCGGTCCCTGTATATTTAAAGATCAGCACGGCATCAACTCCAAGGCTGTCGATCTTTGCCCTCACCTGTTCAACAGTGTAGGATTTGGCGGGGTTGAGAAAATCGAGGGAACCTATGCATTTCAGGCCCTGCTGGTTGAAATAGGCGCACATTGAATATTCAAAGGGCTTCACGTATTCCAGCTTGGTAAACAGGGGAATAACTGCAACTTTGGAGACCTTGAAATGATCGTCGGGATTTTTCCAGCTGGTAAGGGAGACCGGCGATTGGCATGCAATAAGAAGCATCAGGGAAATTATGCCGAGGATGCCGGTAGTCAATTTAACAGGTTTCATGTTGATATTTTTTTGGATTCTTGTTTTACTCTTTATAAAAGGTTGCCAATGCCCCGAAATAATATTCATCCCATCCGTTTACAAAATCCTTGTATTCAGTATCAGGGATATTGCTGTGTCGCAGTTCGGCAGAGGTTCCTTTACCTTCGGCGTGAAGGATGATAGTAACTATGGATTCCTCGGGCTGACCGTCGAAATACCATTGCTGGACTATTTTACTGCCTTCTACAAATTCAATGTTCTTTCCTGAAATGCTTCCGTCCCAAAGCGAAAATTCACTTCCCGGTTCTGTCGTCATGACTGCTGGCTCACCTGTCCATAGAAGAAGGGTGACGGGATTGGTCAGCGCGGCATACACATCATGAGGCGGCGCCGGGATATGATAATATTTTTTGAAGTCTTTCATGATTCTGCTGATTTTATCTTACGGTTCTTTAACTTCAAAGATAATGCATTTCGGTGAGAATTGAATCAACTTCCTCAAGCGAAGCTGCATTCACCAGTCGCATCCTGTATGGTTTGAACCCCTGTATCCCTTTAAAATAGCCACTGTACATTTTTCTCATCTCGAACAAGGTGGCACGTTCCCCCTTGTATGGAACCGACTTCGCCAACTGCAGCCTGAGTATTTTTATTCTTTCGCTTACTGATGGCGGAGATGGTAAGCTTCCATTCTCCAGGAAACATTTCACTTCAGCGAATATCCAGGGATTCCCTACTGCCGCCCTGCCGATCAGGATGCCATCCACGCCGTAACGCTCTTTCATTTCTTTCGCTCCCGGGCCTGAAGTTATATCCCCGTTGCCAAAGACGGGAATCTGCATCCGGGGATTGCTTTTCACGTGACCTATCCGGGTCCAGTCGGCTTTACCCCCGTATAACTGGGACCGGGTACGCCCGTGAATGCTTAGCGCCTGTATCCCTGCATCCTGAAGCTGCTCAGCGATACCGACAATCCCGATATGATTCTCATCCCATCCCAGCCTGGTCTTTGCAGTAACCGGCAGCCTCGTGGATTTCACCACAGCCCCGGCCATGGCGATCATTTTTGGTATATCCTGTAAAAGGGCTGCTCCTCCGCCTTTCATGACGATCTTACGCACAGGGCAACCGAAGTTCAGGTCTATGAAATCAGGGCCGGCGGCTTCAGCCGCTTCAGCCGCTTTCATCATCGTATCTATGTTTGAGCCGAAGATCTGTATCCCCACCGGCCTTTCCCCCTGCTCAAACTGCATCTTCATCCTGCTTTTCCAGGCATCCCGGATAAGACCCTCTGATGCCACGAATTCGGTTATCAGCACATCAGCTCCGAAATCCTTGCAGATAGAACGGAACGGGGAATCCGTTACATCCTCCATGGGAGCAAGGATCACCGGAAATTCACCTGCTTCTACCTCACCTATCTTTACCAAAATTATTTAATTTAGCACAAAAATAGCCAATTCAGCAACATCTCATGAAACATGCCTTTCTTGGAAATCTCAATCCGTTCAGCCGCCTGGTCTTCGCCATTGCCCTTGCTTTTTCATGTTTCCTGATTGTCTTTGCAGCAGCCCTTCTGATCGCAATGCCGGTCTTTCATAACGACCTGGCAGGAACCCTCCTCCTCCTCAGCCACCTGGATGATCCCAGGGCTCTTCCTCTTCTGAAATATTTCCAGGTCACGCAATCTTTCGGCTTATTCATCATCCCTGCGGTTCTGGCCGGGTACCTGTTCGAAGGAAGTTCATGGTCGTACCTGAAGGCAAAAACAACAGGAACACTGAGCATCTATTTTATTGTGTTTGCGATGATGTTCCTTTCCCTTCCTTTCATCAACTGGCTGGTCGATATCAACGAAATGATGAAGCTTCCTGCCGCTCTGAAAGGGCTTGAGGACTGGATGAAGAGCGCCGAGGAACAGGCAGGGAAGGTTACCGACACGTTTCTTGCAGGAAAATCGTTCGGCAATTTCCTGTTCAACATTTTCATGATAGGAATTCTTCCTGCGGTGGGAGAGGAGTTTATTTTCCGCGGACTGCTTCAGCGGCTTTTCAAAGACCTGCTGAAGAACATACATGCAGCCATTTTCCTTACCGGCTTCCTTTTTGCCGTCATGCATATGCAGTTTTACGGCCTGCTGCCCAGGATGATCCTCGGGGTACTCTTTGGCTACCTGTATTACTGGAGCGGTTCAATCTGGGTCCCCGTTTTCGCTCATTTTGTCAATAACAGCGGGGCCATTGTAGTCTCATATCTTGCAAACCTGGGGATTATAAGCCAGAAATACCAGGACTTCGGCAGCACCCATAGTGTTCTTCTCATCATGCTCAGCGTGCTGATGACTTTTACCTGCCTTTTCATGGTATACAGAAGAAAACCGGTTATAATCTGATGTAAGGCCTATGGCAAAAAAGAATTTTCAATCATACAGGAAACCCGGCCAAAACAAACGGCCGCAGCAAAACCCGCAAGGCGGAAATGGCGGTAAAAAGGATAAAACCCCGGTCGGCAGCGCCGGGCCTGATTTGTTTTCAAAAACCAATTCCTACCTGTTAAAACATTCAGGCAAGGTCCTGATTGCCTCTCTTCTGCTTACAGTGATTTTCAGCCTTCTTCTTTTTGATATCCGTTTCAGCCTGGCAGGTGATGATTCAGCTTACGTCGAAAGGGCCTACGATTTCATCCATCATTTTGTTTTCCCATCCTTCCAGGGGCCTCTTTACCCTATATTCCTCGGGCCTTTCGTTGCGGCTTTCGGGATCAGCGCCATCCCCCTTAAATCCATCTCACTGCTCTGCATGCTGGGGTTCGTGTATTTCATGTACAGGGCTTTAAAAGACAGCGTTCCTCCCCTGGTGATGACAATCACCCTTCTCCTGCTATCGGTAAACTCTTCATTACTTTATTACTCCAGCCAGACATACACAGAGGCTTTCTTCCTCTTCCTTCAATCGGTTACCTTCTTTTTATTCTTTAAGCTGTTTGTTGTTAAGGCCCGGGGAGGTTCATTCAAAACCATGGCAGCGAACCATTTTCTTCTCGCAGTCCTCTTACTGGGGCTGGGCCTGACCCGCCCTATCGGTTTTGCTTCGGTACTTGCAATTGCAGTGTTTTTCCTCCTCAGGGCCGAATGGAAGAACATGCTGTATTTGCTGGGATCTTTCGCCCTGGTCTTTCTTGTTTTCCTTGCAGTTAAATCGATGATCTGGGGAAGCGCAGGCTTTATCTTCTCAGGCCAGGCGGGCAGTTTCATGGCAAAGGATTATTATTCACCCGGCTCAGGAGTAGAAGATGCGGCGGGATTTGTGAACCGTTTTATTCAGAATTCCAACTATTATATTTCCAAGACAGTATATGTTTTTATGGGCTTGCGCGAAGGTGGCAAGGAAACTGCAGCCCTTACCTGGCTTACAATACTGACAGTGCTGTCGGTTTGCGGATTACTTCTGATGGTTAAAGGGAAAAACCTTTTCCTCTTATTTACCATCATTTACACGGCAGTTTCCATGGCTGGAATCTTCCTCATCACGCAGGTGATGTGGCTGCAGGACCGTTATATCATTTCATACTTTCCCCTGGTCCTCCTGCTGCTGGTCTCTTTCTTTTATTATCTGTTCTGCTTGAAAAAAATGGAAATTTTCCAGTTCGTCCTGCCTGTCCTTTCTGCAGCCATCCTGGTCTTTGCACTGGAAGGATCTGCCAGGGATATCCTTGTGGTAAAGCAGATTAAGGACCAGTATTCGGGACTTACGCCCGACTGGCAGAATTACTGCAGGATCAGCGAATGGACCTCCGGAAACCTTCCTGCCGGCTCTGTTACCGCCTGCCGTAAACCTTCCATCTCGTTTATTTACAGCAGGGGGAGGGATTTTTTCGGTATCGCAAAAGTTCCTGCCATTTCAAGTGATTCGGTGTTAATGGGGGAACTTCAGAAGAAGCAGCATTACACTTTTATCCAGAATTATTCCATAAGCAACCATCCCGTCCCCCGCGAAATTTATTATAAGTTCAAAAAGTGGCTTGTTGGCTATGGGATCATGAGGAAAGCGGCCACAGAAGCTATCCCCTGCTATGTCCTTAAGATACCCGACAGCCTGAAGGCGGATCTGGTGCAGGAAATGAGAAATGCACGAATCGATATAACAGACAGCTTCGACACGGTCAATTCATGGGCCCATGAGACACGTTACAAGATCACCATCGTCTTTGCAGATACACTGGTAAATTTACTGAAACGTTCGGGGGTCACCCATATTCTCACTGCAAGCCTGAGGGCCGACGGCGCCACAAAGAACGGGAATACCAATAATACGGTTGAGCGTTTTGTCGAATATATCAAGTTCAAATATCCAAAATTCACTACCAAGGTCTGCCAGGTGGGGACCACCGACAGCGAGCCTGCATACCTGTACAAGGTAAATTATGAAATGCTGAAGCCCGATGGAGCCTATTAAATCCCGGCCGGACCCTTGGCAGGATCAGCTTTTTTGAAGACCTTCAATACTTCCTCCCGGTATACCAAGCCGATCGGGATAGTTGCTCCCATGATGTTCAGCCGGTTCCCCTCCAGGTAATTGATCCTGTTCACCGGTACTATAAATGATTTATGCACCCTGATGAACACCCCGGGGGGAAGCTGTTGTTCCATGTTCCTGAATGTCTCATACACCACCAGTGTCCGGGC
The DNA here is from genome assembly GCA_903824935.1 of uncultured Bacteroidales bacterium. Classification (GTDB taxonomy): domain Bacteria; phylum Bacteroidota; class Bacteroidia; order Bacteroidales; family FEN-979; genus CAIRDP01. The sequence continues at coordinate 12,464 of CAIJYT010000225.1, forward strand.
CGCAGTATGCACCTTTACATAATCGCCCGAAGCTTCAAGGTAAAGGATATCAGGATAATTTATCCTGTGAACTTTTTTATCTGCACGGAGGATGAGTGAGCCCGGGGATTCCTGCTCATTGCCCGCGGGCAGGGCAGCAGCCTGCATTGAGTTTTTCATCCTGTCGAAAGCCTTGTTGACGGCTTTCAGGAAGCGTTCAAATGAGAAAGGCTTGACAAGGTAATCCACCGCATCGGCCTCGAAACCGTCCACTGCGTATTCACTGTAGGCTGTTGTAAAGATCACCATAGGCGGGTGACCCAGCGATTTCAGGAAGTTCAGCCCCGAGATGACGGGAAGGTTGATGTCGAGAAAGACCAGGTCAACAGGGGATTCCCTCAGGAATCCCGAAGCAGAGATGGCATCGCCGAAAACCCCTGCCAGTAAAAGTCCCGGGATCCCGGAAATATATTTAGCCAGTATATCCTGCGACAGGGGCTCGTCTTCAATGACCAGGCAGCGCACTTCTTTCATGCAGTGGGATGGTTAATTTAACTGTGAAACGTTCATTGTCAGTATTTATTTTCAGCTCATGCCTGCCGGGATACAGCAGATCAAGCCTGTCGCGCAGGTTTACAAGACCTATCCCCGGAGAAGTGCGTGCTCCCTCATCCGCAGTGATCCCCTTATTATTTTCAAAACAGGCTTCAAGGCTGTCAGCCGAAATGCTGAATGCCATCCTGGCGAAAACCGGGCCTGCCGAGCCTTTGATCCCGTGTTTGAAACAATTTTCTATGAGCGGGAGGAAGATCAGGGGGGCGACCTGCCACTTACCGCTTTCTCCCGGAATGTCGAAGCTGATCTCTGCATCCCTGCCGGCCCTGAGTTTCTGAAGCTCCACGTAATCGGTCATAGCAGAGAGTTCTTTCGAAAGATCGACCAGGGGTGGGGAGGTTTCATATAATACATACCTCAGGAAATCGGAAAGCCTGAGCACTGCCTCCGGGGCTTTGGATGAATTCTGAAGCACCAGGGAATAGATGCCGGCGAGGCTGTTAAAGAGAAAATGAGGATTGACCTGGTTTTTCAAGGCCTCAAGCCGGGTCTCGGCATTCTGCTTCTCAAGCCTGGCAAGCTGGTTCCTGGCTTCCATCAGCATGAACCAGCCTTTTGATAATTTTAAAAGTGTGGTGATGCCTGTAAATACCAGACTGAATTTAACGAGGTCGCTGAGCTCGTAATACGAGATGAAATAATACCCCGGGAGGAAAATATCGGTGAGTTTCGAAAAGGTCAGGATGTTCAGCCCGGCTGTTGCAAAGATGGTGAGCAGCAGCAGCAAGGCATAGGCCCCGTATCTTTTCAGGCTCAGGAAGCGGGGGATAAAAAGAAACAGGTTGAGGTAAATGCCCGGGAGCATGGTTGCTGTGAAGATCAGGGTGTAGACCAGGTCAATCTTTGAAATGCCTGTCTGTGGCGAGAATATCCTGAGCAGTACATAAAAGGCAAGCACCCAGAACCCCAGGTGCTGCAGCAACCTGCTCTTTTCGAACTTCCTTATGTTATTCCTGATGTTCACCATTTATTCGCACCAATTGTTTACTTCATTTGTGTGCTCATTTCGCCTTCGGCGAACGCTTTTGTTTCGCTATTTCGCTATTTCGCTACTTCTCTTCAATACAAAGGTATAATCAGATTTCTTTTTATCGTTCTCAAAGGCAGCCGGATCATTGCCATACTTAATGATAAATTTCTGCAGATCCGCGGTGGGAGCGGTTAAGACAACCTGGAAATTGTCCGGATTTTTATCGTCGAGGTCGTATGGAATCCGTTCATGTCCGATCCTGATGCGGTTTTCATTGAACAGTTTGACCAGCCATTCCTCGTTATACCATTTGATAGTGATCTGGTCTTTGCCCAATTCAACTTTAGCGAGGGTGTGTGCAGGTACCATGTGCATTACAGCCAGGTCCTGGCCCTCCATATCGGGAAGGTAAAAATCGAGGTACAACTGCTTGTCAAGGCTGAACAGGTGGGCGAGGAATTTCGAGGTGCCTTTTTTATCAGTATAAAGGATGTCATAGCAGTTCGATGGTTTATTATCTTTCCCGAACCCCGCAAAGACCGTGTGCTGCCTGATCTCCCAGGTAGTTGAATCAGCGCCCTGCCATTTGCCGTTCAGCTCAGGTTTGTAAACTATATCTTTTTCGGTATAGAAAGGATGCAGGGATTTGACAAGACAGCTGCTCATGGTAATAACCAGCAAGGCTGTAAGTATTATGCTTTTTGTTTTCATGTCTGTTGAATTTTAAAGCAAAGTAAACACCGCAGGCTTCGGAAAAAAAATTATTTCGTCGAACAGCATGAAAAGTTCGGTGAACATCATCGGGATGTCCCGGTCTTATCAGATGAACCCGAATATGGTTTAAAAACAAACGGTTTAAACCTGCCACTCTTTTATTTACCTGGAAAAACAAACTGAAATTCCCGAAATTTCGCATTTTCTCATAATTTACCCGTCAGGCAATTTCCTTTTCAGCATTTTATGCAATTCCGCGAAGGAGGCATTGCCTGTTTACCTGATTTTTCCAAAAACCGGGCAGAGGCCTGGCAGGAATCAATTTTTAAAACGCTGATAACCATATTAGCTTTGTTTGGTGAAGCAGAAATTTTTACCGTAATCTTCATTTATAGATTTATTTGTATAACCTGTTATCTTTGTTTTATGAACGGCATCTTTGAACCGCTTTCCGGCAGCAACCTCAGCCCATTCGATATTTTTCTCCTCGCATTGTATGCATGCACCAGCCTGGGGATAGGATTATATGCCTCAAAGCGGAAATCCGATTCTGATTTCATGATAGCCGGGAGGAAGATCGGCATCATCGGTTTTGTTACTTCAGTCGTTGCAAGTTATATAGGCGGGGCAGCTCTTGTAGCGTATTCGGCTTATGTTTACCGTTTCGGGATGTCGGCTTTTGCAGTTTTCATAGGCACCGCCATTGGTTTCCTGGTGTTTATTCCTTACGGGATCAAGCTCAGGAAATTCAGCGGGGAGAAACAATTCTACACGCTTTCCGACTGGTTTTATTTCAAATTCAACAAGCCGGTGGGTTTGTTTTCGGCTATCATACTCCTGATCGTTTATTCGGGAATGCTGCTGAACCAGTTCATTGCAGGAAGCAGCCTCCTTGCTCACATAAGCGGATGGTCATACGAGACCGGGCTGCTGATGAGCGCTGCCCTTATCGTGACTTATCTTCTGGCCGGAGGGTTCAGGAGCGTGATCCGCACCGACATCTTCCAGTATTTCGTGCTTCTTGTAATTATCATTATGATCGCTTCGGTGATCTTCCAGGATGATAAGAAGGATTTCACCATGGAGCTTGTTGATTTTTCAAGGATGAACATCGGCATGACCATTGCCTTCACAGGTTTCGGCATCTTTATCATTTTCCAGTCGGCCGAATACTGGCAACGGGTTTACGGGGCCCGGTCAAACAGGATTGTCAGGGATGGGTTCATTTTGTCGGCCATCTTTACAGTGATCACCGGGATTGCAATCACCATTGTAGGCCTTGCGGCCCACAGCCATCTTCCCGGCATAGAGGCCAAGGATGCCTTTGCCAAAGGCCTTACCCTGTTATTGCCCCGAAAGCTTCTCGGGGCCTCGCTGATCATGATATTTGCGGCAATCATGAGCGCCGCCGATACCCAGATCTTCGTGCTTGCTTCTTCGGTGGCGGTCGACTGGTACGACAAACTCTCGGGAAAGAAATCTAACGACAGGCGCCGCATGCTCATCACCCGTATCGGGATCATCTCGGTAAGTTTTCTGAGCTGCCTTGGCGCCTTTTTCCTGAGGGACCTGGTGGCAGTTATCATTTTCATCACCGGGATAGGGTTTACTCTTATCCCGGCCTCAGTCGCCTCTTTTCACTGGAACATCAGCAGCAGGGCCGCACTGGCCAGTTTTATCAGCGGGATCGCCTATGTTTTTGTCCTGATCGGCATTGCCCTGTTTCAAAGCAACCCCATGGAATTCTTCAAGGATAAGGCCGACCTGGCTATTCTTTCCATTGTTGTTTCGGCCTTGACTTTAGTGATTGTAAACTTCTTCACCAAAAACGAGTCATGATGAGAAAAAGTTTACTCCTGCTTGTTACAGGTTTTTTTATCCTCGTTTCCCAGTTGGCCCTGGCCCAGGCCGACACTACCCTGCATAAGAAGGAAAAACGAAAGAAGGGCTGGGTGCCCGCAGCGCTTCCCGTGATCGGCTACGATGCCGACCAGGGCCTCCAACTTGGAGTGCTTGGGCAAATATTCGATTACGGGGATGGTACTATCTACCCCGATTACAGGCAGACTTTTTATGCGGAGGTTTCATTCTTTACCAAGGGCAGCTCGGTCTTCCAGATTTTTTATGATTCGAAAACACTCATTCCCGGCCATATAAGGTTCACGGGCGATATCACTTATCTCCCCGAGCGGGCCCTCGATTTTTATGGCTTCAACGGCTATGAAACCAACTACAATCATTCCCTGGAAACCCAGGGAAGCAGCGATTATATATCCAGGGTCTATTACCGCACCCAGAGAAGGCTGTTCCGTATCATGGCCGATTTCCAGGGCCCTATATTTGGCCAGAAAGTCCGCTGGCTCGCAGGTGTCAATTTTTTCGATATACGGATGTCGACAGTGGATATCAGCAAGATCAATGCAGGCAAGAAAGAAAGCAACCAGCTGCCCGATACTGCGCTGCTTTGGGACGATTATGTGAAGTACGGGCTCCTTAATCCGCAGGAAGCCAACGGAGGAACACTCACCTTTTTAAAGATGGGGCTGATCTATGACACCCGCGATAATGAAGCGGCGCCCAACAAGGGAATATGGTCGGAAGTTCTCGTAATGGCCGCGCCAAGCTTCCTGGGAAACAGCCCTTACGCGTTCGTGAAACTATCGATAACCCACCGGCAATTCATTTCGATAGTGAAAAAATATCTCGTGTTTGCTTACCGCCTCAATTACCAGGGAACCATAGGGGGAACCTCGCCTTATTATATAGATCCTTACATGTTCACTTCCTGGTCCCTGTCGACCAAACCCGACGGACTTGGAGGTGCCAGGACAATGCGAGGTGTGTTGCGCGACCGCGTGGTGGGGGATGGAGTGGCCCTTGGAAATATAGAACTCCGTTGGAAATTCTGGAGAACTCATTTCCTGAAACAGAACCTGTATTTCGGCCTCGTGGGTTTCCTTGACGCCGGGATGGTAGTGCAGCCAAGGAAAGTTTACAGGAACCTCATCCCCGAGAACCTGCAATCCTATTATTTCAGTGCCGCAAGCGATTGCCTGCATCTTGCATCCGGGCTGGGTCTCAGGGTCGCATACAATGAAAATTTCATCCTCACCGTGGATTACGGGTTCGCTTTCAACAAACAGGACGGCGGCAGCGGGCTATACATCGGAATAGGGCATATGTTCTGATATCCTTAACTTTGCCGGGGCTTGTTTAAAAGTACCGGCAATTTTTTTCATGAAGGCAACATCAGGTATTGTAAAATCTTTATTATGGAGCGCAGCCATGCTGCTCTTTACTATATTGATTTGTTTCATGTTCCGCAACCCTGTTTTAAGGTATGTATTGAGTTCGAGGATTGAGCGTTTCAATGCAGGGTACAAAGCGGATCTCAGGATATCAAAAGCAAGGGTTGAAGGCATATCGACTGTTTTTCTCAGCGGGATCAGCCTTAAGGCAGCTGATGGAGACTCATTGCTCAGGATCGACACCCTTGTTGTTTCGGTGAACGCATGGAGGATACTGGAAGGGAGGCTGAACATTTCTTCTCTGGAGATCAGGAACCTCTTCCTTACCGTGTACCGCCGCGACAGCCTTACAAACTATAATTTCCTGCTCAGAGCCACGAAACATGATGTTCAAAGTGACAGTTCAAAGCAGCTCGCCAGGCCGGGTGATTCAGTTACAGGGAAAGTAAGGACTGATTACGCCGAAGCTGCAAACAGGTTATTCCGCTGGGTCTTTGACAAGATCCCCGGTCGCACCGATATCAGCAACCTCAATGTGAGGAGCACCACCGGTTTGCACGTTGTGAATGTGCATCTCGACAGGTTTCCCTTGCTTGACCATGGCTTCAGCACCATGATAAGGGTACGTGAGGATTCTTCTGAGACCATGTGGAATGTATCAGGAATACTTGACAGCCGGAGCCGGTATGCTGAGCTCGCTCTCTCATCCGCAGTCAATAAAAAAGTAAAATTTCCCTATATAGGGTTTAAATGGAATGCAAGTTTCGGGTTCGATTCCCTCAGCTTCAGCCTTTCGGCGGTGAATCCCGGGGATACTGCTGCCGGGATCAGGGGCAGGATCGCATTCACAGGGCTTGAGATATACCATGAGAAGATAGCCGCCGACACGGTGAAATTTCAGAAGCTGGGTATTGATTATCATGTCAATTTTGAAAAGGAAGCCATTGAACTGGACTCGGCTACCGATATTGCTTTTAACGGGCTTGACTTTCATCCCTACCTGAAATACAGGCCCGGGCCGCCTGCACAGATCACCTTCAGGATAAATAAACCGCCCTTTCCTTCGCAGGATCTCTTTTCCTCCCTGCCACAGGGGCTTTTTATAAACCTTCAGGGCCTGAAAACATCAGGTGAACTCTCGTTTTTCCTCAATTTCTTTGTTGACCTGTCGGTGCCTGATTCCCTTAAATTTGAAATGGAGCTGAAAAAGCAGCAGTTCAGGGTGCTTTCATATGGTGACGGATCTCTGCTAAAGCTTGACAGCGCTTTCATGTATACGGCCTTTGAAGATGGACTGCCTGTGCGCACTTTCGAAGTCGGTCCGGCGAATCCCAACTTCCGCAGGCTTTCCCAGGTATCTCCTTATCTTCAGTATGCTGTTATGACTTCGGAAGACGGAGGGTTTTATCTCCACCACGGGTTCATTGCCGAGGCATTCCGCGATGCAATAATCGCTGATATAAAGGAAGGAAGGTTCGTACGCGGGGGCAGCACCATCAGCATGCAGCTGGTAAAAAATGTGTTCCTGAGCCGGAATAAGACCATGGTGCGTAAACTGGAGGAGGCGCTTATAGTCTGGCTTATCGAGAACCAGCAACTGGCCACCAAGGACAGGATGTACGAAGTCTACCTGAATATCATTGAATGGGGGCCGCTGATCTATGGCGCCAATGAAGCTTCCCGTTTCTATTTCAATAAAGAGGCAGGTAAGCTCACGCTGGCCGAAGCGATTTTTATGGCTTCGATCATTCCGAGGCCCAAGTGGTTCAAATATAATTTTGATGAAGACGGAAGGCTGCGTGCCTCTATGGCCGATTTCTACAGGCTTGTCTCGGGAAAAATGCTCAACAAAGGCTGGATCAGCCAGCAGGATTTTGATAAGCTTTTGCCTGAAGTCACCCTCAGGGGCCCTGCCCGCATGATGCTGAAGAATGCCGTAGACACCACAATTGTCATTGAACAATGATCCTGATGTACCATGTACCAATAGCGATTTTTCATTCGTACATTGTACATTGTACATTGTACATTTCTTACATTTACACAAACATTCTGCCAATGCATTCCACCTCATTTCAGCATTATCTCCTGGGCCTGTTCGCAGTAGCCAATAATATAGCGGCGATCCCGTTGTACATCAACCTGATCGAAGGCCGCAGCCTTAAAGAGAGGAACAGCATCTGCAGTACAGCCACTCTTACGAGTTTCATAACCATGGTTGTGTCATTGCTTGCCGGGCTTGCTGTGCTGAATTTTTTCGAGATCAGCATACCAGCCTTCAGGATAGCCGGTGGCTTACTCCTGCTCAACACCGGGTTCGGGATGATGAGTACGATTCGTAAAGCCATTGAAGAGGAGGAGCTCAGCTTTTCAAAGAGTATTTCAACCGCCATTATTCCCATTGCCATCCCATTGACAACAGGAGCAGGAACTATGTCGACCATTATCCTTTTTGCCCAAACATCAGGTAAGCAGCCCTGGTTTAATTTTCCTTTGATAGCGGCGATCATTATTATGACTTTCATCATTTTTTTCACTTTCAGGTACGCCCCGGGGATCATTAAACACCTGGGTGCAACCGGTCTGGATGTGCTCACCAAAATATTCGGACTTATCACCCTTGCAATCGGGGTGCAGTTCATTATTACCGGTGTCTCGGATGCTTTCCCGAAATTTTTTTAATAAACAAAACCTATGAAAACAAAATTAGTATACACTTTTCTAATCCTGCTGCCATTTACAGGGTTCAGCCAGGGCCAGGGGATTCACCCTTCTGCAGCAACGCCGTCGATTAAATTCATGGCAACTTCAGAGGTCATTGGTGACCTGCAGCAAAACGGGAAGGCTTCCAAATATTTTGAACCTGCCCAGGATCTCATCTACCTTGATGAAACCCTTATAGCCGCTCTCAATACCATTCAGCCCGGGGTGGTCAGCCAGGAAAATCTCGACATGGTTAAATACATGAATTCGAGGGACCAGAAACCTTACCGGGAAGTCTGGGACCATAATGTGTACATGAAATACTCCACAACCATCACCGATATCCGCCTGCTTTTAACAGATCAGGCTGCACTGGCCGATCTGAAAAAAAGGCTGGGGCGTGAGTTCAACCGGCTTGACCCCGGGGTTTTCATCAACGGTAATGACAGGATCATGTTTATCCTCAGGTCACCGGGCTCCGAGGCCGGGTCGTTCTACCGTGCCATACTCACCGTTGGGTATATTCGCATCGATGAGATATCCAACTGGAGGGATTCCTGAAGATATTATTATCTTTAACCCACCAATAATCAAAGGTTATGAGAATTTTTTTACGATGCCTGCTGATTGTTTTGATCATCAGCCTGCCTGCGTTTTTGCATGCACAGGAGAAATCTCCTCCCATTGACATAGGGAAGGAAAGTATGTATTTCCCTCACCATTACCAGAAATATAAACTCCAGTACGGGCTTGGTTTTTATTTCACTAAACCGCCTTACGACTGGGTTGAGAATGCTATCCAGGCACCCCTGATCGACCTGCAGCTGACCATGGGCCTGCCGGCCGGGTTCTCGCTGGCCGGGAGCGTGAATACCATTGTGGTCTCCAACCAGGTGACAATCGGAGCACGGTGGAATTACATCTACAGGAACTTTTCATTCAACCTGGGTTACGACCTGGGGTATGTGCTCGGGATGATGAATGTCGGGGGTTTTAAGAATACCGGCATGATGATCGCCCATTATCCCAATTTCTCTGTAGGTTTTAAGACCAGCACACTGGCTTTTACTTTCAAAGGTGAGGCTGTTGTTATAGGATGGGGGCAGATGAAAATGGGAGAGGATGTCATGGTCAAGCCTTCCAATATCTTTGATGGTGTCACCGGGGCAATCTATATGGAACAACGTATCTTCAGGAAGAAGATCCTGGTCATCGGCTTAAAGGACAATTACGTGAGGTATTACTGGCCTGTCTGGATGGTTTTCCCAACCTTCGCCCGTTACTACCATATTCCTGAACTTCACTTAATCTGGGTGTTATGAGAAGAACGATCTTTTATATAATAGGGATTGCGCTGCTGATGGCAGGATGCTATAAGACCACGAACCTCGCTGTGCCTACGGCAGGACCCAATTCCATCCTTACTGAGACATATCCTCTTTCAAATCCTTCACGTAAGGTGATGGACGGAATTTATTCTGTGTCTGCCGGCAATGATGTTTTCGGCGACCAGGTGGTGATCAAATGGTCACGCAAAAAGATGTCGGTATTCTGTTCCGACGGGCATTATTTTGTTTTTGATGTGGGGCAGCTTGATTCGGTGATCATGCTGCAGGGCTACTGGAGGTATTGTTATAATGACAATACCGGTGCGGCGACTGCCTATATCGCAAGGGAGCAGGGAGGAACGGATATCGTGAACGCAAATCCACACCCCGGGACTATTATCATCAAAGGTGGTTACGGCTCTTCGGGTAATGAGATCAACAATCCCCTCCAGTTCAATTACCTGAGACCGATCAGCCCGGCATTGCTGAGCAAAAAGTTTTCAATCCTTGCCCACCGCAGCGGGGGCAGGACCTCCGACCACCTGCCGGTATCGGAAAACAGCCTTGCCATGATCAATTTCACCGAAGGCTTAGGTTCGACGGGGATTGAAATAGATGTTCAGCTTACCAGCGACGGGATCCCGGTGCTTTACCACGATGCAGACCTCAACATCCGCCTCACGCAGAAAGGGCCGCTTTCGGGACCTATCAAGGATTTTACATATACCCAGCTCTTTTACCTGGTGCGCCTCATCCACGGTGAACATCTTCCGACACTGAGGGACGCATTGATATTCACGGTCGACAGTACACTGATCACCGATGTTTACCTGGATATGAAGGAAAAAGTTCCTACTATGTCGGCAGTGGTCCCGATTCAGAAGGAAATGCTGCAGAGGGCAAAAGACAAGGGCAGGGATCTGCATATTTATATAGGATTACCTTCCACCGATGCTATCAACGATTTCATGAACCAGCCCGACTATAAGAACATTCCTTCTTTATGCGAATTGACTACCGACGACGTTCAGAATCTCAACTCCATGGTTTGGGCGCCCCGCTTCACCCTGGGAACCCAGAATGACCTGGTAGCCCAGATGCACAGCCAGGGCAGGCTGGCATGGACGTGGACACTGGACAATGAAGACTGGATAAGGGAATACCTAAATGACGGGCATTTCGACGGCATCCTCACCAACTATCCCTTCGTCGTTGGATATTATCACTATATACGGGAGAACTAAGTATGAAAAGATATATCATTATAGGCTTTTTGTGTTTGTTTGGTACATGGACAGCATCGTCCCAGACCAACGACAGCATCCCGAAAACCAGGAGTCATTTCACACTCGCGGTAGGGGCAGGCTGGTCCCATTATTTTGCAAATATGGAACTTGTCCCGGCAAGAAATGTTCAGAAGGACTTCATCGGCACTTCTTTCCGATTCATGTGGGAACCTGAGTACAGGCTCAGCCTTGGCCTGGAAACAGGTTTTTACAGGATCTTCAAAGTTGATTCGACCATCAATTCCGAATACAATATGAAATCGAGGATGAACGTGGTCCCTTTGTTCCTGGTTATCAGGATGAGGATAGTCGATAATTTCTACCTGTCCATTGCACCCGGGATTGCTCTTCAGTATACCAAGATCACCGGGATAGGGCCTGAAATTACCAGCCACCAGTTATCCCTGGCGAATTTTGAGGCTACGGCTTCCTACCTGTATCCTCTGGGCAAGCTTTTCATCGTGGGAGGAGAAGCCAGGTACATGTATTTCGGAAAGACAAACGATATCATGATGTCGATCAGTGCGGTGTTTGCGGTAAAACTCTGAAAAACACGGGTTAAATAAAAGTTAAAAATGAGTTGATTGCTTATCTTTCGGCGGGTATCATTATTTTTGCAAAAAGTTTGAAGTGCAAAATGAATACCCGGGTAAATGAAGAATCTTTCGGTACATCCACTCAGGTTTATTTTATTTCTGATCATTCCTGTATTTCTTCAGGCCCAGACAAGGCCTGATTCCGTAAAGAATATTTCCTGGTGGAATTTTCATTTCCAGATGACGGTGATCACCCAGTACCATCCATCTTTTACAGCAAAATATTCGGGGAAGAACAGCCTCGATACAAATGCTGAAACCAATATTTCGGTTACATCTACTTTGTTTTTCGGAGTAAAACTCTGGAAGGGGGCTTCTGCATACTTTAATCCTGAACTGAGCGGGGGAAGCGGCTTTTCGCAAACCACCGGTGTGGCAGGATTTCCGAATGGTGAAATATACCGTGTTAGTGATCCTGCTCCTCATATATATGTTGCACGATGTTATTTTACCCAGATTTTCGATTTATCTCCAGGAAATTATTTCAGGGATGATGATCTGAACCAGTTGCCCGGCTATGTGCCGGATTTTTATTTATCGGCTACTGCCGGGAAGTTCAGCATAATGGATTTTTTCGATAACAATACTTACTCCCATGATCCCCGGTCCCAGTTTTACAACTGGACTCTCATGGGCAACGGGGCCTGGGATTACCCGGCAAACACCCGCGGTTATACGTACGGATTAGTACTCGAGCTTGTAAAATCTTCATGGGCGATACGGTATGGTTTCGTGATGGTGCCAACTACTCCCAACGGCTCAACCATGGATCTCAATATCGGACGATCCAACTCCCAGGCCCTGGAGTTTGAGAAAAAATTCAGAATAAAGACATTGCCGGGCGATGTTCGTGTGATGGCTTATTTTACCCAGGCTCAAATGGGAAATTACCGCCAGGCGCTTGAATGGGGACAGTCGCATGACACAACGCCCGACCTCTCATATTCAAGGGCACTGGGCCGAACAAAATGGGGTTTTGGGATTAATGCGGAACAGGCTGTACATAAGCATATCGGGATGTTTCTTCGTGCAGGATGGAACGACGGCATTAACGAAACCTTTACCTTTACCGAGATCGACAGGCATCTTTCAGCAGGAATATCGATTAAAGGAGGATTGTGGAAGCGGGCCGAGGATGAGATCGGGTTGGCCCTGATTGCAAACGGGCTGTCGGCCGATCACAGGAATTTTCTGAAAGCTGGAGGATACGGCTTTATCATCGGTGACGGTAACCTCAATTATTCTCCCGAATTCATCACCGAACTGTATTACAGTTTCCGATTCTTTACAAAATATCTCTGGCTGAGCCCCGATTACCAGTTCATCCTTCATCCTGCCTATAATATGGACAGAGGGCCCGTCCACGCTTTCGGGATCAGGGCGCATGTCGAGTTTTGATCAGGGGTTGATTTTTTGGGGATTTAAAACGCTCCCGGTTAATTCCCGCCCCAGGGGCGTAACCCGGGTCCAGACGATGCACATAGGTTAATGCAGGTTGATTGATAGGGAAGGCTGAAAAAAATCATTGTAGTCAAACTTGAATTCCATATTATAATGATTTTTCATAATGTCGATTGCTTTTGTGAAATCTTCAGGATTAAGTTCGGTGGGCCTCACACCTTTCCCTTTGATATCCTGCATCTCAAGTATCTTGTCGAGCATCCATTTCTGGTGTGTTCTTGTTGCCGGAAGCTGCGCTTCACTCATCAGTTTGACGACAAGGTTGATAGTATATTCCTTGTTAAGGGCTGCATACTCCCAACCCCTGAGAGTGGCCTCCACAAATGCCTTCAGTGCCTCCTTTTTCGATGATGCCGTTTTTCTCAATACATACAAACCATCCTCAGGCACATCAAAACCATAGTCCGACATAAAAAACGTATTGATTTCATTCCTGTTTACTCCGCTCAGGTATACCTGGTCGTATTCATTGTAATACATGACGGTCATGAGGTCGATGCCTCCCCTCATAAAAAGATTTACCGTAGACTGAATTGGTACCCATTCAACAGTTAGATGATTTTTATTCACTAGAGCTTTGGGGACTTCATCAAATCCACTCAGCCAGACACCGATTTTTTTCCCGTTGAATTTTGACAGTTCATTGATGCCGTTTCTTTTCAGGCTGACGAACATAATGGCCGAATGCTGTGATACCTGGGCAATGTTGACAATATCCAGCCCTTTTTGCCGGTTGTTGATCCCGGTGGTTAAAAACAGGGAAATGATGTCGGCTTTGCCAGCCTTTAAAAATGCCACGGCATTCACCGTAGCTGAAGGATGGATGATCTCGACATCAAGTCCCGCCTGCTTATAATAACCTTTATCCTTTGCAACGTAGTAGCCTGCAAACTGAGCCTGCGGCAACCACTGTGTGCAAAAGACCAGTTTCTGCTGCTGGGCATGCACCGGAGAAAAGCAAAGAAGCACAACGACTGTAACTGATATATTTCTTAAGAAACTCATTGCGGGTATTGTTAGTATTCATTGAAGGTAACAACCCAATTGAAAGGCAAATGAGCCCGAAAGATATTATAATTTCGGGAAATGTGAATCCCGATTCAAATATGCCTGGGTGTCAATGCGTATCAATAATGATGTAAGATTTCTAGAAAGTCTTCTGTAAAAAATCCCTGAGGCTGGAATGAATAATACCCTGGTAGGTATTTCCCCTGAAGTCATCCAACGTAACAACAAACTTCGGATAGTTGTCTTTAATCAGCAAGAGGTTCCCGAATTCACGCTGAATGGTTTGTTCATCGGCTAAAAGATAAGCGCATTGGATATAAATTTTTTCGCCCTGCCTTTCACAAACAAAATCGATCTCTTTATCCCCGCTCTTACCAACACAGACATTGAATCCCATCCTGATCATTTGCAGAAATACAGTGTTCTCAATCAGCTTATTGATGTCCTGCGGATTGTATCCTATGATGGCATTGCGTAAACCCAGATCTTCAAAATAATATTTCTCCCCTGTTTCAAAAATTTTCTTTCCCTGCAGATCGCTTCTCGGAACTCTTGTAATGTAATATGCTGATGCCAGGTAGGACAAGTAATTGGATATGATTACCGGGGAAATAACCACTTTTTGCGATTTCAGGTAGTCACTGATGCGTTTTGTGGAGATCAGGCTCCCGGTCGAATCGGCCAGGAATCTGATCAGGTTTTCAAGGAAATTGACGTTCCTGATATTATAGCGGGCAACCACATCTTTCAGCAATACAGTGGCATTAATGGTTTTCAGGTAATCAAAAACAACCTGGTCGCTAAGGGGGAATACCATCAGGTTTGGCAATCCCCCGTATTTAAGGTATTTCCCAAGGTTATCCCCTGAGTCGGCAAGCTTATGAAACAATAAAAACTCCGTATAACTCAATCCATGAATCCTGATTTCAATATACCTTCCGCTTAAAACAGTGGACAGGTCCCCAGAAAGCATGGATGAGTTGCTTCCGGTGCACCAGATATCGACCTTCCCTTTGACCAGCAAACTTCGCAGGGCTTTTTCAAACCTTTCAATCTCCTGTACTTCATCAATAAATAGAAAATTACCCTTTCCCGGTTCAAGGTTTTTCTCCACATACCCTGTGAGATCCTTGTCGGTCCTGATAAAATCAAAATCATGGACATCTTTATCGATATAAATGATGTTCGCCGAGGGATGCGATTTCTCAACCAGGTCCATGATCTGAAACAGCATATAACTTTTCCCTGTCCTTCTCTGGCCGGTAAATATTTTGATCAGGTTTTTGCCAAGGAACGGACTTGCCCGGTCAATATATATGTTCCTTTTAATATGTGGTTTTATATTCGGGTTCATAAATATTAAATATACTTCAAATATACAACAAAAAAATGAAAAATATTAAGTATACTTATTTATATTTCAGGGAAACTGAACCCAAACTCGAACCTTGCGTAAAGAATTCAATCAATTTATCCTATTTGCAGGATAGCATGAAAATGGATGGCAAATGTCTGTTACAATGGCAACTTTATCCCGATCAGGTCCATGCCGCTAAAACTATATGCCTGCACGTATGTCGGCATTTCTTTGATGACCAGGGCCTCCTGCCTATAGCCAGTCAATGATCCTTTAACAGGAAATTCTTCCTTGGTATAAAGGTCGGGAGAGAACCGGAAGATACTGCTGCCATTATAGGCATAGATCCGTTTTTTAGAATCCATCTGTAACTGCGCTTCACCGACTGGCAGGCTCACCGAACGGACAAAATTGCCGTTGGAATATAATTCCAGGGATTTATTGTCTCCGCAAAAAACGTATTCTTTAAAAGTTGGCGAACCAACAATAGAACTCCCGTGAGAGGTGGTAGATACTGCGTATACAGGGTGTAAAAGGTTAATATTATAAACAGAATTCCACATCGACACGATGTTGATAAGGTTACCCGCTGAACTTTTAAGCAGGTCAGCATCATAACAATTCTCAACACGCAAACCATTATGTGTTTCAGGAACAGTGTCAAGTTTCAGAAATGATGTGGAATAATCAGACCTGAGAAGGATCTCGATGAAAAACATGTTACTGGCTCCGCCCGGCACAATGAGTTTATTGCCGTCGAAAGTATTGCTGAAGTACCGAAGCCGCATACCATCGCTTCCGTTCCCTGTAGCCCATTTGTTAAGACCACTCTGGGTAAAATGTTTATAAATGGTAGTGGTTGAACCTGAAAGAAAGTCAAACATGTCTATTTTAAACCCTTCAACGGCGTCTTTGTAATAGAAGAAAATTTTATTGCCTGTGCTGTCAATTGCGAAACTGTTCCAGTAGTTATAATTCGGAAAAGCATTTGCCTTAATAAGCGTAAATACCGTGTCTGCTTTTACAGCAGGGGCGCCGCTACTATCGCTGCTGCTTTTTTTGCA
The DNA here is from genome assembly GCA_903824935.1 of uncultured Bacteroidales bacterium. Taxonomy (GTDB): domain Bacteria; phylum Bacteroidota; class Bacteroidia; order Bacteroidales; family FEN-979; genus CAIRDP01. Next base: position 28,793 of record CAIJYT010000225.1, read on the forward strand.
TGCCGCTATGCTAAGTGTTAGTATTACGCATATACCTATTGTAATGACCTTATTTTTCATAATTTCCTCGTTTTGTATTTAACTTATACTTGTTCACACCCTTTTGCAGGTTCATTCCTGTTTGACCAATCTTTTATTTAACTCAAATCCATACATTAAATTGTCATGCTCACGAGCCTGGTTTTATCGATCATGATTGTGGAAAGGGCCAATTGAACTGTATATGGCTGGTATCGTGCCGAATGCAAGCAATATTAATATTTTATAAAGGATAGCCTTTGATGTATTCTCACATGAATATATGTCTATACTTGTAATTAATTATAAAAGATCACAACCCGGGTCATAGATGTTTATTTAAGCAATATGAGTCATTGATTGACTACAGAGAAAAGATTTAATTATCATGAAAAAAAGTTCAACGATTTCAATTGCAGCAATACTTCTTGCAAGCCTGATTTGTACCCTGGCTTGTAAGAAAAAAAGTGATACGACAACTGGAACAGGTCCGGTTCCACTCGTTGTGACCGGGAATTACAGCAACATCACATTTACAACAGTTCAGTTTACAGGAAATGTTACTGATGACGGCGGTTCATTTGTTACAAAACGTGGTTTTTGCTGGAGCAACTCCAATCAAAATCCCAGCGTCCTTAATGACACTGCAGTAATTGGTCAGGGAGCAGGTTCTTTCTCAGGCACAATAACAGGGCTGAAGAGTCAGACGAATTATTATATACGTGCTTATGCCACAAATAC
>CAIJYT010000226.1 GCA_903824935.1 uncultured Bacteroidales bacterium
ACAAAACCATTGATTCTGCTAAGTATTTGGAAGCTAACACCAATGAAATTTAGAATCATTATAAAGAAAGTAGAATAATATATCTCATCGCTCTAACAATTCCTTGACAATTAACAGGCTACCAGAATTAGCGGGAGTTTTAAATGAAATGAAACAACAAATCGACTGCAAAAATTTTATTAAAAACAAGGCAAAAAATATTTTTTTATAATTTTTTTTTCATCAATTTTGTTAACAAATCAGGTACGCCTTTCTAAGGGATTTTAATTTTGGGTAACAAGTCCGATACCTGGATATACAGCGAGATTTAAAATTGATTACAGAAACCATTCAAGGTAAAAATATTTAATGGAAAAGAACTTTGTTGAAGTTTGGGAAAATTGTCTTAAAGTAATAAAAGACAACATCAACTATCAAAGCTTTAAAACATGGTTCCTTCCGATAAAGCCTGTTAAACTAAAAGACAGTGTATTGACCATCCAGGTTCCCAGCCAGTTTTTTTATGAATGGCTTGAAGAACACTACATCGGATTACTAAAGAAGACCATAAAGAAAGAACTCGGAGATAAAGGCCGGTTGGAATACAGCATAATAGTTGACAATTCTGACACAGACCCTGGTCCTTTCACGATTAACGTCCCTACATCTGAGAAAAAAGCCACGTCTAACCTCGCGGTGAACATGCCTATTGATCTTAACAGGGGAACCTCGAAGGAGATTCCTAACCCTTTTATCATTCCGGGTTTGAAGAAGATCAAAGTCAATTCTCAGCTCATTGAGAGTTACTCATTTGAAAATTTTATTGAAGGCGATTGTAACAGGCTTGCAAGATCAGCAGGCTTTGCGGTTGCCAGCAATCCCGGCAAGACTGCTTTCAACCCTCTCCTATTATACAGCAACACTGGCCTGGGTAAAACCCACCTTTCGCATGCAATAGGGCTTCAGGTGAAGAACAGTTTCCCCGAAAAGACAGTGCTTTATGTGACCACCGACCAGTTTATCAACCAGTTCATCGACTCGGTAAAGAACAACAACCAGAACGACTTTATTCATTTTTACCAGATCATCGATGTCCTTATCATTGACGACATCCACAACCTGGCCGGTAAAGAAAAAACTCAGGATGTCTTTTTTCACATCTTCAATCACCTTCATCAGAAAAGCAACCAGATAGTCCTGACTTCCGACAAACCTCCCGTCGAAATGAAAGGCATAGAGCCCCGCTTACTATCACGATTCAAATGGGGACTTTCGGCCGATCTGCAGGTGCCAGACCTTGAAACCCGCATCGCCATCCTCCAGAAGAAATTATATAACGACGGTATCATTGTACCGCCTGAAGTAGTGGAGTATCTTGCATACAGCATCAACACCAACGTGAGGGAACTCGAAGGAGCCCTGATCTCATTGCTTGCACAGTCATCCCTGAATAAAAAGACCATTACTCTCGATCTTGCAAAACAGATGATCGACAAGTTCGTAAAGAATACTTCCAGGGAGATCTCTATTGATTATATACAGAAGGTGGTGTGTGATTATTTCAACATTCCTGTCGAAATGATCCATTCCAAGACCCGTAAACGCGAGATTGTCCAGGCAAGGCAGTTGTCGATGTATTTTTCAAAAAAACACACCAAGTCATCTCTTGCAAGCATCGGCCTCCATTGCGGAAACAAAGACCATGCTACAGTGCTTCACGCCTGCCGTACGGTCAACAACCTTGTTGAAACCGACAAACAATTCCGGCAGTTTGTTGAAGAACTCGACAAGCGCATAAAATTATAAGACTTCTTACTTCTCATGAAAATCCTGTTCGTCTGCACCGGTAACATTTGCCGGTCGCCAATGGCAGAAGCTATTCTCAGGAATAAGCTGAACGACGCAGGCCTCAGCGATGAAACTGATTCCTGCGGGTTTGAATCCTTTCACGTGGGAGATCATCCCGATAAAAGGGCACAAACAGTCTGCAGAAAATACGGGCTTGATATTTCCTCCCATGTTGCCAGGCTTTTCAGGAAATCCGACTTCGACAGGTTTGACCGTATCTATGTGATGGACTCTTCCCATTATTTTAATGTGTCAAGAACATCCAGGTCGGCCGACGACCTGAAAAAAGTGGATTATATGCTCAACCTGCTGTTTCCCGGCCAGGACCTTCCTGTGGATGATCCATGGTATCATGATATTGAGGCATTTGAAAATACCTACCATCAGCTTGATTCGGCATGTGATAAACTTGTAAGCCTGATCATTTTATCAAAAAAACACAGGCAATGACAGCAGGTTTTCCTTCAGCTGAAATTATCAGGGATGCCCACGAAAGGATCAAACCCTACATCAACCATACCCCGGTGATTGTCTCGGCTACCATGGACCGCATGTTCAACAGCCACATTTTCTTCAAGTGCGAGAATTTTCAGAAGGTTGGGGCTTTTAAAGCAAGGGGAGCCACAAATGCAGTGAGGAGCCTCGATACTGAGACCCTCAGAAAAGGGGTTGCCACACATTCAAGCGGGAATCACGCACAGGCGCTTGCCTGGGCTGCTGCCCTCGCAGGAACAAAAGCTTTTATAGTGATGCCATCCAACTCCTCCCCTGTCAAGATCGAGGCTGTCAAAGGGTATGGAGGTATTATAACCTTTTGCGAACCCACACTTGAAGCCAGGGAAACAACGCTGCAGAAAGTGGTTGAAGAAACCGGTGCAGTCGAGATCCATCCATACAACGACCTGCGTATCATTGCAGGACAGGCAACTTCGGCGCTGGAGCTGATCACAGAAATTGAGAAGCTTGACATGATCATAGCTCCTGTAGGCGGAGGAGGACTTCTGAGCGGAACGGCACTTTCTGCCTTTTATTTTTCACCCGGAACCGTGGTAGTTGCTGCAGAGCCTGTAATGGCCGACGATGCGTTCAGGTCGTTCAAGCTGGGGACTCTTGTGCCTTCTGTCAATCCCCAAACCATTGCCGACGGGCTAAGGACATCCCTGGGAGACCTCACCTTTCCAATCATTAAAAAACATGTCGGCAGCATTGTAACGGTGAGTGAAGAATCCATCGTCAGTGCCATGAAATTCATCTGGGAAAGGATGAAGATCATCGTGGAACCCTCATCCGCAGTGCCGTTTGCAGCCATCATGGAACACCGGATAAATGTAGATGGTAAACGGGTCGGCATTATCATTTCGGGCGGGAATGTTGATCTTGATAATCTTCCATGGTAAAATGAAGCAGGGAATCCTATACCTCATCCCTTCAAACCTGAGCGAACAGCCCGTTGAAGATGTACTTCCCGAAGGGACCCTTAAGATCATCCGCAGTCTTGACTGTTTTATTGTGGAAGAACTTAGAACCGCCAGGCGGTTCCTGAGAAAAGCCGGGTTCACACGAAATTTTGACGATGTAACGTTTCTGATTTTCAACGAGCATTCCAGCCTGCCCTCTTTCGGGGATTATCTTGCCGCTGCAGATGAAGGGAAAGACATTGGGCTTCTTTCGGAAGCGGGAAGCCCCTGCGTGGCTGATCCGGGTTCGGAAATCGTAAGGATAGCACATGAAAACGGGATCACCGTCAAACCTCTTACAGGGCCATCCTCCATACTGCTTTCGTTAATGGCCTCAGGGTTCAATGGCCAGAATTTTGCATTCCTCGGCTACCTGCCTGTTGATAAACAAAGCAGGGCAAGGAAACTCAAAGAAATTGAAAAATCTGCGGCCGATAAAAAGCAGACCCAGATCTTTATTGAAACGCCTTATCGCAATGATGCATTGTTCACGGCTATAATGCAGACCTGTAGCGACAGCACCATGCTCGGGCTGGGTATAGACCTTACCGGTGCATCGGAAAAAATCAAGGTATATACTGTAAAGGAATGGAAGCAGATGAAACCTGTTTTAGGCAAGTCCCCTGCCGTATTTTTACTTTACCGCTAAAGTTTTGTAACGAAGCCGCATCTTTTTCGTCTTAAACATACCTATAATTCCTGTATGGCTGAACCCATTCTGAATGTTGAAAATCTCTCAAAGAGCTTTGGAAAGATCAAAGCAGTAAACCAGCTTTCGTTCGAAGTAACAAAAGGTCAGGTTTTTGGCATCCTTGGCCCAAACGGAAGTGGAAAGACGACGACCCTGAGCATGCTTCTTGATCTTATTCAGCCTGATAGTGGCGGCTTCCAGTGGTTCGGCCAGCCTCCTTCGAAAGGAAGCCGTAAGAGGATAGGCTCGGTCATAGAAAGCCCCAATTTCTTTCCTTACCTGGATGCCGTGACAAATCTTAAAATTGTTGCCGACATCAAGGACAAACCTTACAATGACATTGCCGACATACTTCAGGTCGCGGGCCTTTACGAACGCAGGCTATCAAAATTCAAGACCTTCTCCTTCGGGATGAGACAAAGGCTGGCCGTTGCATCTGCCATGCTCGGAAGCCCGGAAGTCCTGATACTGGATGAACCCACCAACGGCCTGGATCCTCAGGGTATTGCCCAGATCAGGGACATCATAGCCATGGTTGCTTCCAGGGGAAGCACCATCCTGCTTGCTTCCCACCTGCTGGATGAAGTACAGAAGATCTGCAACTATGTGGTGGTCCTGCGAAAAGGAGTAATGCTTTTCAGCGGGAACGTGAAAGAAGTGCTGGCGGTTTCCGATTCCATTGAACTTGCTGCTTCCGATAAGCAAGAACTGGTAACCGCCATAAGCGAATATCCCGGTTTCAGTTCCTTGACCGAAAGCGACGGGATCATACAGGTGCACTTCAGCCAACCTGCAGATACTGCCGCGATTAACAGCTTCCTTTCGCAGAAGGGAATAATCCTGAGCCACCTGGCCGACAAGAAACGTAGCCTTGAACAGCATTTTCTCGAACTTTTACAGGACAACAAATGATTAAACTGCTGAAAATAGAATTCAAAAAGATCCGCACCTACAAGGTGTTCTGGATCCTTACCGGCCTGTATTTCGTATTCCTTGCTGCGGGGATACTGCTCGCCGAGTTCATGATCAACAATATGGTTAACGGTGTCAACCGTCGCATGCCCATCCCTTTCCCCCATGTGGCTATTTATTATTTCCCCGATGTATGGCAAAACGTGGCGTTCTTTGCCAGTATAAGGTACGTGCTTATCTTCCCGGCCATCATCATGATCATCCTCATCACGAATGAATTTACGTTTAAGACCATCCGGCAAAACGTGATCAACGGCATGAGCAAAACCGAATTCCTGGCCTCAAAACTTCTCATCATCTTGCTGATGGCAGTCATCATGAGCATTGTCCTTGCTGCCGGGGCGTTCTTCATCGGGCTTTCCCATTCGGGCTTAAGCGAGGTGAACTTTTTCTCACAAGGCATCCCCTTTATGGTTGGCTTTTTTATCAGCCTGCTGTGTTATATGGTGTATGCGTTCTTCTGCGGGTTTATCCTGAGAAACACAGGTCTCTCAATTGCCATTTTCACCCTGTATTCACTGATCATAGAACCTGTAATTTACTTTATTTTCAGGGCACCATTCATGTTTAAGAACACGATATACACTTACCTGCCGGTAAATTCAGTGATCCGCCTTACCGAGTACCCTGCCATCCCCATGCTTAAAAAAATAATGGGGGTGAACCTCCAGGAACATGTGAGCCTTACAGCATGCCTTATCCCGATAGCTTACTCGGCAGTAATGATCGTCACGGTATTCCTGATCATGAAAAGAAAAGACCTCTGAAATTAATTGCCGGAGTATATCCTTTATATTCCGTTCCGTTTGCGGATCGCCCATTCGGCAGCAAGCAGGATTAAAATCAGCGTGAACATCCACCATTTCATAGCCAGTTCATCATATTTTCTCTGCAGGTGGATGACTGATTTCAGGTCTGTCCGGCTTTTAAGAAATTTCGCCAGTTCCATGATATCCTTCTGCAGTAAGACCTTCCCTTCATGCCTTGATGAGATCTGGTAAAGGATATCCCGGTCGGCCACTAGGTTTACCAGTTCAATATCAAGCGGGGTGATGCTTAACTGTCCCTGCTTTTTATACACGCCCTGGCTTGTTCCCACTGAAGCTTCATAAGTATAATTGCCAGCGGGGAAATATCCTGCATTCAGCATGTATGCCTTGTCGGTACGGCTGAAGACAAAAGGATACGTCTTACCCTCTTCATTTTTCAGCTGCAGTGAAACCTCCGGAGTGTTAACCATTTCATGCCCAGGATTGAAAAGCACTGCATCAAACTCCAGGGGATCTCCTTCTTCCAGCCTGGATTTCACATTGACAGTGAAAGGGCTGGGATCTTTCTTTACTGCAAGATACTGGGCAATGCGTGTCACCATTTCATCAAAAAGCCTGAAATCAGACTTCTGCATATAATCCGACATCCTCCATCTCCAGAAATTCTCGCCGGCAATGATGCCGACCTTTCTTGAAGGCATATTGAAAAACATGACAAGAGGATACCTGGTGCTGACGCTGCCGATCTTCTGCCAAAGCAGCACATCCATAAGCGCAGCGGTTTCAAATGCCCCTGACACGCATTGTAAGGGAGGAAAATCGGCTATTACAGTTGCAGATTCCTTCTCAAAACTAAAAAGGGAGAATTCCGTATTGAGGACAGGTTGTATGTCGGTCATCGATTTTTGACGGGAGTTAATGACCAGGCCTGTTTTGAGACGGTTGAATCCTGCGATATCGGTCTGGCTGCCGATGATGAACAAAGCCGGGCTGTTATCAGGCAGGCACTTCTGAATATCGGTCAGTGCTGTCACCGACGGCAGCTGGTAGAAGATATACAGATCGTATTCCTTGCCTGATTTCTTCAAGTCTGCAGCCTTAACCTGGCTCAATTCGAACCTTGAGGAGGATCCCAATGCCGAAACAATAGCGGCGATATCAGGGTGAGGGCTTTCATATATAAGTGCAACCCTTATCCTTGATTCAAGGACTTCAATATAAAAATCCCTTTTGTTGTTTGCCTTGTTGAACTCTTCGTCGGCAGATTCCAGCTCAACAGAATATCTTTGCATGCCTTTTTCCTTTGCATCCAGGGTGCCACTTACCCTTATAAGGCAATGCTCATTGTATGCAACAAGGTTTTTTGTAAAGACCACCCTGCCCGAATGTTTTACAGAAAGTTTAACTTCCCTGCCCTGGTATTTATCCAGATGGGCCATGATCTCAAACGGCACCTGGTCATCGAGGTAAACCTGTTTGCTAACATTGATACTGCTGATAAAGGCATCCTTGTGGCGGGATGTGTCGCCGAGCAGCACAGAATAAACAGGAACCCCGAGTTTGCGGGCAGCATATGCCGGGTTTGTTCCTTTATTGTAAATGCCGTCGGTTGCAATGATGACCGCTCCAAGGTTCCGGTTCACATACCTGCTGCCAAGTTCATTAAAAAACTCCGAGATATCGGTATGCTTCCCATGGAAATCCTGTTTCAGGCCAGGCGAAACTTCCTGCCCGAAAGTATAAAGCGCAACTTCAAACTTCCCGGAAAGTTCAGTGCTCAGTTTCGCTATGTCACCGGCAAGGTTTTTCCTTACCATTGCCGAATCAACCGAAGAAACAACCGAAAGCGAGCCGTCTACACCTATGACAATGACAGGTTTCTCAGTAAGACGGGTGGTTCTCCTGATCAGTGGCGTGAGTAAGAGGAACGTGATGAGGCTTACAGATAAAAACCTCAGCAGCATCATAAGCCCAAGCCGAGATGTAAATTCCCCCCTGATGTTCTTACTGTAATAAAGTACAAAAGAAAAGAAAGCCCCGGCAAGAAGGCAGAAAAAAAGGAACCAGATGGGGTATTCAGTTAAAAGGCTCACACAATAGTACTATCAGGTATGAAGTCCGCCGCAAACGCTGATCACCTGGCCTGTGATATAGGTCGACAGGTCTGATGCCAGGAATAACGCCAGGTTTGAAACATCCGCTGTAGTGCCGCCACGTTTCAGGGGGATGTCTTCTATCCATTCTTTCCTGATTTCTTCGGGAAGTTTCGCTGTCATCTCAGTTTCAATAAAACCTGGGGCGATCGCATTTACCCGGATATTTCTGGAGCCGAGTTCCATAGCCAGGGATTTTGAGAATCCTATGATCCCTGCTTTTGAAGCCGAATAATTAGACTGTCCTGAATTACCCTCTATCCCTACCACCGAACTCATATTGATAATGGATCCGAACCTTTGCTTGATCATCTGGCGTTGTGCAGCCTTTGTAAGGTTAAACACCGATTTCAGGTTTACCTTCATAACAAGGTCCCAGTCGGCTTCCGTCAACCTGAGTAAAAGGTTATCACGGGTAATCCCGGCGTTATTGACAAGAATATGAAGATCCCCGAAATCGGCAACCACATCATTCACCAGCTTTTCACTATCCTCAAAAGAACCTGCATCCGAAGCATAGCCTTTAGCTTTTACGCCAAGCGATTTCAGTTCCGTTTCAAGAGACAAGGAATTATCATCATAAGCTATATCAGAGAATGCAACATTGCCCCCGTTTTCTGCAAAACATTTTGCAATTGCCCTGCCGATACCCCGGTTTGCACCGGTGATCAGGGCTGTTTTTCCTTCAAGTAATTTCATGCCTGAATTTTAGTTAATAACCTTATTCTTCATTTGTACATTGTACATCGTACATCGTACATTATCTTACATCCATTTCACCAGCGGAAAATCCTGCCTGTGCGGCAATAACGGGCTCTTCGGGAACAGGCGGAAAACAAAATCATAAACGCCTGCCTGGTTTATGGGGATGTTGCATTCGAAAACAGCAATATTCTTTTCAGACCGTGCAAGGTTCATCTCCTCAATTAGCGTAGGAGTTTCTACCTGGTCATTTACTTTTCTTCCAAATAGGACCTCCAGCCCTACGTCCGTGGCCAAAAGTTCGTTCAGGTCAAGGATGATCTCTGCCGAAAAATTATCCCCCAGCGACAAAGGCATCTGCTCGGTGTAAGGTGTTTTCATCGAAATGATCCGGATGCCCTCCCATCCTCTGAGGACCTTCCTTTTCCAGGAAGCGATATGCCGGGCCATTTCATAATTTTTACTTGTCATGATCTTGGTCCGCTTGATCAGTTTTGTATAATACTGACGATAATAGTCGTCAAGCTGACGTTTCATTGTAAAATGCGGAGCGATCTCGGCTATAGTATTTTTGATGTAGGATATCCATTTTACCGGGATCCCGTTCTCATCCCTGGAATAATATATCGGGACGATGGATTCCTCAAGAATGGTATAAATAACTTCCGCGTCAAGGTCATCCTGGAATACATCGTTGTCGTAGGTTGCTTCTTCCGGTAATGCCCAGCCTGCATCCGGACGGTATCCTTCGGCCCACCATCCGTCAAGTACGCTGAAGTTTACCACCCCGTTCATTACAGCTTTTTCGCCGCTGGTCCCTGAAGCTTCCAGGGGCCTGGTAGGTGTATTAAGCCAGATATCAACACCACGTATGAGATACTTGGCCAGCTCCATATCATAGTTCTCGATGAACATGATCTTGCCCAGGAATGCAGGGATCCTCCCTATTTCAATGATTTTCTTAATAAGGTCCTGTCCTGCTTTATCATTGGGATGCGCTTTACCTGCAAAGAGGAACCTTACAGGCTTTTCTGTATTGTTTACGATCCTGTCGAGGCGGTCGAGGTTACTGAACAAAAGGTGGGCTCTCTTATAGGTAGCAAACCTTCGGGCAAAACCTATGGTCAGGGCCTGCGGCTGTGCAGCTTCCCTCATCTGGAATATCAGCTTCGGATTTTCATGCCGCCTTGTCATATCAATATACAGGCGTGCCTGCAGAAATTCGGTAAGCTGTTCCTTTTGTTTCTGGCGAGTTTGCCAGATGATCTTATCGTCAACAGAATGTATCTTTCTCCAGTACTCCGGATTTGACTGATCGTGAAGGAAACCTTCGCCGAAAGTTTCCTTGTACAGCTGCTGCCATGATTTTGCAGTCCAGGTTGGAAAATGAACTCCGTTGGTCACATACCCGATATGCAGCTCATTAGCATAGTACCCGGGATACAGGGGCTGAAGCATTTCCCTGGTCACCCTGCCATGGATACGGCTTACTCCATTGATCTCCTGGGAACATTTAGCTGCCAGAACGCTCATGGAAAATTTTTCATCGGGATCGTTTTCAACCATCTTACCCAGGTTCAGGAACTGTTCCCATTTAAGGTTAAGATAATCGGGATAATGTGAGAAATACCTTCTCATCAGGTCTTCAGGAAAAGCGTCATGACCTGCGGGAACCGGGGTATGTGTTGTAAATAAGGTGGAAGAACGCACCACCTCCATAGCCTGTACAAAGGTCAGTTTTTCATTCTGTATAAGTTTGCGGAGCCGTTCTATGCCTATAAATGCCGAATGCCCTTCATTGCTGTGATACAGGGTAGTCTTTATATTCAGAATGTCAAGCAGCCTGATCCCCCCAATACCTAAGATGATCTCCTGGCGTATCCTGTTTTCAAGATCGCCTCCATAAAGCTGATGCGTGATGCTACGGTAACTCTCATCATTTTCCTCGATATCCGTATCAAGAAGGTATAAGGGTATCCTGCCCACGTCGACTCTCCATATTTTGGCGTAAAGATTACGGCCGGGAAGAGCAAAAGTTATTTTCTGCCAGTTACCCTGCTCATCTCTCACAGGAATGATAGGGAGCTGGGAGAATTTCTGGGGCGTGTAGTTGGCGATCTGGTCTCCTGCAAGACTCAGGGTCTGCATGAAATATCCATAACGGTAAAGAAGACCAATACCGATAATATTCGCATTTGAATCACTGGCTTCCTTCAGGTAGTCCCCGGCAAGCATGCCAAGTCCGCCCGAAAAGATCTTAACCGTATCGTGAAGCCCATACTCCATGCTGAAGTATGCTATCGCTTCCTTAGGTTTGTCGGCCGACTTTGCAATGTAGCTGTTGAACTTTGCTGTAACTTTTTCGAGTTGAGCAACGAATTCCACGTCATGGCTGAGTTCCTGCAGCTCCTTGTACGACAATGACTCCAGCAATGCAATGGGGTTAAACTTCAGTTCATACCACCGGTCATGGTTGATCATCTCGAACAGCTCGGCTCCTTCATAATGCCAGCACCACCAAAGGTTTTTTGCGAGGCGGTCAAGGTTGGCAAGATTTTCGGGGATCCTTTGCTGAACCAGCACTTTTTTCCACTCAGGCTTTACATCTGAAATACTTTTAAGTGATGGCGAAATGATCTGGGGCTGTTTCCCTGCATACAGCTCGGCACGGCCCATAGCCTTTTCGAGCGACCGGCTGTATGCCATATGATAATAGGAAATCAGGTTTTGCCATAATGCCGATCTTGAGATCTCATAGGCCTTGATCCTGATCTTGATGATCTCCTTTTCATTCTTCGAGGCACAACTGATTACTGTACTTACGATCTCATCGATAACATCGGCATCATTATCATCATCCCTGTCTATCACCGAAATGCAATCCTTAATATTGGGATATAGGTTCTTAACCCACTGCCCGAAACCGGTAAGGTTTGTGGTAATGGTTGGAATATGGAACGAGAGGCTTTCCTGTGAAGAATATCCCCAGGGTTCGTAGTACGAAGGGAAGATAGTGCCGTCAAAACCAATCAGCATATCATAGTACGAAAGGTTGAACACTCCGTCATTGCCATTCATAATGGCGGGAACATAAAACAGGTTCACCTTGTCTCCGGCATGGTTTTTAATCTTTGACTGCTTTATGCTATTTAAAATCAGGTCATTATCCGGCTCGTTCAAGACATGGGTAAGAAACTGCTCCGAACGCGGATTATTAAGGTCTTTCCGCGACATCCATTCCAGCAGCTCTTTCCTTGGGCCTGATTCCGAAGCCGGAACAATGATGAAAGCGATCACACTTTCAGCAATGTTTGCCTGGGCATTGATCCTTGACATGGCATCGATAAACAGTTCATACCCCCTGTTCTTCTGCTCATATGGACCGCTGGTAAGGATCAAAATGCTGTTTTTTGAAACAGGCTGCCCGGTCAATGCTTCAGCAACCTGCATCAGCTTATTCCTGGCTTCCGCCCTTTTCTGGTAATATGCATCCTTCACCGGGACAAAGCTGTCTTCAAAACCGTTCGGTGTGATCACATCTGCCGGCCTGCCAAGAAAATGCTGGCATTCTTCATTGGTAAGCGAAGAAAGCGTGGTCAGTATGTCCGCAGCCTGGGCAGATACCCTTTCGAGTGAATATTTCGACACGAGTCCAAACTGCCTTGCAATGGATTCACCATGGTACTGTTCAAGATTCTTATACAGCGGCAGATTGTTTTTTGCAATATTCCTCCCGATAACGGTTGAATGCGCGCTGAAAACAGTCCCGGCCTGGGGCACCTTTGACTTGATATAGAGAAGACCTGTTCCGCAGGTCCATTCATGGAAATGAGCAACGATCTTATCGTTATGCGAAAGATTATAGTTATAAAAACTTTCAATGACTTTCCCGGCAGCATACCCGAACAGGGCAGGTTCAAGGTAGTCCCATCCGCCCATCAGTGAATCGAGGTTGAACTGTTCCCAGAAATTCGAAAGAATCTTGTCCTTGTCTGAAAAGAAGGGAGTAAAGTCAACCAGGAAAACCAGGGGTTTTCCCGGGATGTTCCATCTCCCGATCTTCAGGCGCAATCCTTCACTTTCGGCTCTTTCCCTCCATGATTTGTATAGAAACCTGTCCTCGAGGAATTCAGGATTCTGGTGAGTTTCCTTCCACACATCAGGGCCTATAAGAATATAATTATCCCTGAGTTCTTCCACCATGGTGAGGCATTTTGTGGAGATAACAGTATGAATTTCTCCTGCCTTATTACATACTTCCCAGCTTACTTCAAAAACGTAATCAGGGATAAGTGTCAGTTCTTCTTTCACACACTATTTATTAATATTCATGAATAATTGCTAAGCCTTTTCAGAGGCAGGACCTTTTTTGGATACCCTCCCTGTTTTTGCGACCTTAACAGCTACTGCAGGTTTTGCCTTTGCAGCAGCTTTTGGTTTTGCAGACTTCTGCTCTTTCACGGCAGCCTTAGGTTTGATGGCCTTCGTCTCTTTCACTGCGGCCTTGATTTTCGCTGCTTTCTTTTCTTTTACCCCGGCTTTTGATTTTTCAGCCTTCGTCTCTTTCACTGTGGCCCTGGGCTTCGCTGCTTTCTTTTCTTTCACCTCAGCTTTGAGTTTGCCGGCTTTGATCTTTTTCTCAACGGCTTTTGTTTTGACTGCGGATGTCTTCTTCAGGGCTTTTCCTGCAGTTTTGCTCTTTTCGGGCTTACTGCCTGTAACCGCCGGAAGGAGACTGGCTTCAACCCTGATTGCAAAATCCGAGATCACATTCATGTAATTGATGAATGCATCGTAGGGAGAACCGTATGGGTTAAAATGTTTATGGATTTCACCTGCCGAGAACCATTTGGTCGACATATAATAGAAATGGTTGCTCGACTGCAGGTATCCCCAGTCACGTTTCAGAACCGGGTCCTTGATTTCTGCGATGGCGTCCGACAAGCTGTAGAGCTTCGATAAGGCCTCAGCCTGAAGTTCATTGCCTTTCCAGGCGGTGAGATCCCTCTCTTCATCGGCCCAGGAAATCGCGTATGGCACCGAAAGGGCTGCCATAGGCTGAAGCCTCTGGTAAAGTTCTTCGGGCGTGGCGAACGTAAAGTTCGATTTTGCAAACACAGTAGACGGCAAATGGTAAAAGAAATCGAATATCCCCGATTCTTTCAATTGATGTTCGCCAATTGTTTCATAATCCAGGAAAAGGTTCACTACTTCTTCCTGGGGATCCATGGCATTGAGCCATCCAACGAATTTTTCAGCAGTAAGGGGCCATTCCGACCAGTTCTGTTCCGAAAACCTGAAGGAAACATCATCACTGAGGCGGAAATTGCGGAGCAGCACCCTTAGCTTGGGGTTGAGGTTGTTGCAATATATGTAGTTCGGACTTTTCCACCCTAAAACGTGCTTTGCCCCTTCGGTGAGCATGGTGTGGAAACCCATATTGGCAGCCATCTCTCCTATCACATCGCTGTATATCAGTTCGGAGTTCCTGAAGGTCTGGGGTTTCTGCCCGAACAGTTCTTCTATCCTTTTAGTATGGGTTTCAACCTGCCTGATGAATTCTTTTTCATTTCCCAGCGAAGCCAGGGAATGGTATTCCGTTTCGGAGATAAATTCCACGCAACCCGTTGCTGCAAGCTGGCGGAAGCTGTCTATCACTTCAGGGACATACTGGGCAAACTGATCCAGTGCTGTACCCGATATTGAATAGCTTACCTTGAACCCTTTTCCGAATTCATTGATCAGCTGAAGCATCATGCGGTTTGCCGGCAAATAACACTTTTCTGCCACCCTCCGGATAATATGCCGGTTCTGATAATCATCGTAATAATAGTGGTCCTGGCCGATGTTGAAAAACCTGTAGGTCCTTAGCCTGTATGGCTGATGAACCTGAAAATAAAGACATACTGACCTCATAGAACTATATTAATTTTTATGGCCTGTTGCATTATTATAAACTTCAAGAACTTTTAATGCCGAGTTTTCCCAGATCAGGCTGTCGACTTCCGACTTCCCGTACCTGGCAAACATTTTCCTCAATCCATCATAATGTAGGATACCGTATATGGCGTCAGCCAGGGCATCAATATCCCAGAAATCAACCTTGAGGGCATGCTGGAGGACTTCGGCGACTCCTGATTGCTTGGAGATCACCACGGGGACATTGGTCCTCATGGCTTCAAGAGGCGATATCCCAAAGGGTTCCGAAACCGATGGCATGACATATACATCGCTCATGGCGAACATTCTGTCGACTTCCGCACCGGCGAGAAATCCCGTAAAATGGAACCTGGTACCCATCTTAAGCTGCGCCACCCTGCGGATCATCCTGTTCAGCAGATCACCCGACCCTGCCATTACGAAGCGCACATTAGGATCACGCTGAAGCACCTTATGTGCAGCTTCAACAAAATAATCCGGGCCTTTCTGATAAGTCACCCTCCCGAGAAAAGTTACTATCTTTTCCCTCACATGCTTGGTGACTTCATCAGTTTCAGGTTTGTCAACGGGCTCAACTGCATTATGCACGGTAAACACCTTTTCGGCCGGGATGCCGTAGCGTTCAATAACGATCTGGCGGGTGAAATTGCTCACCGTGATCACACGGTCGGCAGCTTCCATCCCGCTTCGTTCAATATCGTAAACAACCTGGTTGACATTCTCTCCCGAACGGTCGAACTCAGTAGCATGAACATGGACGACCAGCGGCTTTCCGCTGATCTGCTTGGCTGCGATTCCTGCTGCATAAGTGAGCCAGTCATGTGCATGGATCACATCATACTCGAATTTATCAGCAATGGAAAGAGCTACAAGGGCATAACGGGAAACTTCCTCCATTAAATTGGCTCCGTATTTGCCCGAAAAAGCATATTTCCTGTTGTATACCGAATGGATATCAGTTTTTTTAGCCAGTATCTCTTCAGAATACCAGCGTTCGAATTCCTCCGGGCCAACGTATGGTACCAGGTTCGAACCAACTTCCATATAGCTTATCTTCTCGCGGAATTCCTGGGTCAGGGTCTGGGTGAAGTCAAGTTCGATATCCGAAGCATTAATCAGCCTGAAACCCTCTTGTGACTCATCTCCGAATGACTTTGGCACAACGAAAACAACTTCGACTCCGTGCTTTGCAAGTCCTTTGGTCAGCCCAAAACAAGCAGTGCCGAGGCCACCGGTGATATGAGGCGGGAATTCCCACCCAAACATGAGTACTTTCATAGAAACTCAGATTTATTGAGGTTGGTCATATATATCAATCAACCATTTTATTCGAATAAGTTCTGCAACACTGTCAGCATAAGAAATAGCTCCCCTTGGCGTATGCGGTGGATCGCCATCATAAACCTCACTGATAGTTCCAATACCGTATTCGGTCAATACAGGCTCAAATCCGGCATATAAATTCTTGATCATACCCAGGCCGCTCTTACCGTGGATCTTCAGGTAACCTTCTGCGAAATGCCCCAGCAGCCAAGGCCTTACCGAGCCCTGGTGATAAGCAAGATCCCTCTCCTGGGATGTTCCGAAATAAATCCCCTTATACACAGGGCTTTTAGGCGTAAGTGTTCTGATTCCTCTCGGTGTTAAAAGTTCCTGGCGTACACGGCTAAGCACATCCTTGCGCATTTCCTCGGTAACGGGTGAAAAAGGAAGCGAAGTGGCAAACAGCATGTTGGGCCTCACAGTCCAGTCTTTATATTCCCCGTTTACATAATCGGCAAGGTACTTTTTATCAGGGTTCCAGAAGGTCTCAATAAACGATAAGGATATTTTTTCAGGCAATGGTGACCAGTTGTTGATAAAGTCACGGTCACCGGCCATTTCAGCGCTTTCCACTGCGTAACAGACCGCGTTGTACCAGAGGCAGTTTATCTCAACCGCCTTTCCTGTCCTTGGCGTAACAGGTTTCCCGTAAACAAAGGAATCCATCCAGGTCAGGGCCATGCCATGAATTCCTGCATAGATAAGCCCATCGGTATCCATATGGATGTTAAAGTCCGTACCGTTGCGGTAACCCTCGAGTATCTGCAGGATTTTGCCCCCGTATTCTTTCCATATCTTTTTCTCGGTATGGGTGAACATTGCATATTGCTGCAACGCCCATATGAACCACAGGGAAGTATCAGCGGCGTGGTATGTTGCGCTGTTTCCCGAGCCGTAATGCGGCATCAGGGGGCCTTTCATTTCAGAGACCATCTGGTCAATGATAGCTTTTGCCGTCTTAAAATCCCCGGTTACCAGAAGCAGGCCGGGAAGAGAAACGAAGGTATCCCTTCCTGCACGTTTAAACCAGGGATAGCCGGGTAGAATCGAAGTCTGTTTGCCCCTCTTGATGATGAACTGCTGGGCAGCATTGATGAGGCAATGTTCAAATGTATCTCGTGGAGTGCGGTTCTGAAGTTCCTTGGTATATGCCCGTTTGATCCCGGGAATGGAGATTTCATCGGTGCCGGCGCAGAAATAGATGCTTTCGCCGGTTTTAATTTCCACCTCAAAAAAACCGGGGGTGTAAAGATCTTCCTGGAACTCATATCCCCTCTCCATTTCCTCCTGGTATTCTATATTATGATACCAGTCGGGGACATGTATATATTCATTTGCCTTCGAAATCTGCATGTACAGGTCGGTATAACCCTGGTACATCCTTACTTTGATCCCGTTCGGCACTTTTTCAAATTTCTTGTCGGCAAAAATATTCTCCCTGGTCAGGGTGTGATAATTCCTGAAAGCCAGGAATGGCCTGAGACGAAGTTTCGTCGGGGAATGGGCTTCAACCAGGGTGTATTTGATCATGAACCTGTCTTCCTTTGAATCAAACAGGCTTTCCCTGGTAAGTACTGCCCCTCCGACACGGTAAGTAAGCAGAGGGAAAGGATCCGCAGTAAAATCCCGTATGTATTTATGCCCTTTGGGATTATACATATTCCCCGGATACTTATGGATTGCCAGGTTGAATTCAGCATCCCTCTGGATGATCGTTTCATCAATGGACGACAGCAATACGTGCATGTCATGGTCAATCCCCGGTTGAGGGGTGACCAGCAAACCATGGTATTTCCTCGTATTGCAGTTGATGATAGTGGTGTTGGCATATGAACCTGCACGGTTCGACCTGAGCATCTCGCGTTTCAGGGAATACTCAAGGTTAATAAGCTGGTATTTATCGAATTTGATATAACTCATCGTTCCTGCTCCTCCTGAAAGATTCAAATATAACATAATTTTCCGGCGGTGCAAAAATACGATAAATTTGCTGTTCGCGTTATATGTATGTGCGGTCACGATATTAACAGGGCAAACCATCACACAGAATCCATGAATCTGACAAAACTCAATAAGTATTTATTAATAAGCCTGCTTCTGCTGGCAATTGCATGGTCATGCCGGAAAGCCGATAAGGTCGACTCAAGCCCCTCGCTTAAACTCTCATTTTCGGCAGATACTGTAATGTTCGATACGGTTCTGGCCACGGTGGGATCAGTGACAAAAAGGCTGCTTGTTCATAACTTTAATAAGAACAAAATTGTGGTTTCCGATATCAGGTTGGGTGGAGGCGAAGCTTCAATGTTCAGGATCAATATTGACGGCAAGCCGGCATTTGATCTTCAGAACACCGAAATTGCCGGCAACGACAGCCTGTACATCTTCGTAAAGGTCACCGTCAATCCCAATGACAAAGCCACCCCGTTTATAGTAAGCGATTCACTTGTCTTTATGACCAACAGCAACCGGCAGGTAGTTCAGCTGGCTGCTCTGGGACAGAATGCCGACTTTTCCATTTCCAAAACCCTCAAGGGGAGCCAGACCTGGGACAGCCTGAAGGCTCATGTAATTTACGGTTATTTAAGGGTAGACACAGGCATCTCACTGACGATACTGCCCGGGACCAAAGTATTTCTGCACAACAAAGCATATCTTGCAGTTTCATATGAAGCATCACTGATCATCAACGGTGAATGGGCCCATCCTGTAAGGATACAGAGCGACCGCCTGGACGATTATTACCGCGATCTGCCGGGGCAATGGGATGGGATTTACCTTGAAAGGGGAAGTAAGAATAATGCATTGAATTATGCTGTTATTAAAAACGGAAATTACGGCCTTATCATCGACTCCCTTGTAACAGGCTCAAATCCCAAGGTCAATCTCAACGGCACGGTTATTGAGAACATGGTCTACGACGGGATCTATGCATATTCCACTTCGGTTGTTTCGGCCAACTGCATTATCGGCAATTGCGGAGGAGCGGCAGTGAGGATTGAAAAAGGAGGCAGCTATGACTTCAGGCAGCTTACTGTCGCCAATTACTGGTCGGCTTCGGTAAGGAGCATGCCATCCGTAGTCTTAAGCAATTATACTTATGATTCCCTTGGCAATAAAATCCCCTATGACCTTGTGAAAGCCTATTTCGGGAACACCATCGTTTACGGGACCGAAACCGACGAGATTAGGCTTGACAGCGTGGGCACTGCAGGATTTTCATACCTTTTTGACCATGCCATTCTCAGAACATCTTTAAGGACAAGCAATCAGAACCATTATCTCGAATGCCTTGTCAACAAGGATCCATTGTTCCTCGATGTTCAGAAATATGATTTTGAGATTGACAGTATTTCCCCGGCCATTGGCCATGGAGTTCCGATGGGAATAAACAATGATATCAGGGGGCTTACCAGGCCGTCGTCGCCTGCGCTGGGAGCATACGAATACTATAAAAAACCGTGATACGAGTCACGGTTCGCGAGTCACGATTTGCGGTTCAGGGCTTTTAGCATAGCCTTACCAAGGTCAGCGGGTGAATCAACCACATGGATCCCGCATTCTCTTAGGATTTCCTTCTTGGCTTCCGCAGTATCGGCTTTGCCTCCGACAATGGCGCCTGCATGGCCCATAGTGCGGCCTTTGGGTGCGGTGGCACCTGCTATGAAACTGACCACCGGCTTTGTTCCGTTCTCTTTGATCCAGTATGCAGCATCGGTTTCCATATTACCGCCGATCTCACCGATCAGGATGATACCCTGGGTTTCTTCGTCGGCCATGAACATCTGAACAGCTTCCTTTATGGTAGTTCCGGGGATTGGATCCCCTCCCACCCCTATCATCGTTGTCTGCCCGAGGCCTGCCTTGGTGATCTGGTCGACTGCTTCATACGAAAGGGTTCCTGACCGGGAAACAATCCCTATACAGCCTTTTTGATGGATAAAACCGGGCATGATACCAATCTTGGTATGCGGAGGCGTGATGATACCTGGACAATTCGGTCCTATAAGCCTTACATCATGGCACCTGAGGTATTCTTTTACTGTTACCATGTCGATGACAGGAATGCCCTCGGTAATGCAAACTATCAGTTTGATTCCTGAATCTGCAGCCTCGATGATGGCATCGGCAGCCATAGGAGGAGGCACGAAAATAACAGAGACATTGGCTCCGGTCGCCTTTACTGCATCAGCAACGGTATTGAATACCGGGCGGTTAAGGTGCATGGTTCCCCCTTTGCCAGGGGTGACACCACCAACCACATTGGTACCGTATTCTATCATCTGCCCTGCATGAAAGGACCCTTCAGATCCGGTGAAGCCCTGTACAAGGACTTTGGAATGCTCATCAACAAGAATGCTCATGGAGAAAAAATTTCATGCCAAAATTAAATTCTTTTAAAACACCGGCAAGTTTTATTTGATATTTTTGTGCCTATGGCCCAAATGAACTTCAGCGATACGATCTGTGCAATTTCAACCGCCCCGGGCATCGGAGCTATAGCAGTAGCAAGAATTTCAGGACCTCTCACGTTCAAAACACTTGAGCGGATCTTTATACCGGCAAATAAAAAAAAATCACTCAGGAAAGCGGCCTCCCATACCATTCACCATGGAAGTATCGTTACCAGCGAGGGCCCGTTGGATGATGTGCTTGTGAGCATATTCAGGGCACCAAATTCCTATACAGGCGAGGATGTTGCCGAAGTTTCCATCCATGGTTCCGACTACCTTCAGAGAAAGATCATGGAAGTTTTTATTGAGAATGGACTGCGGATGGCGGGTCCCGGGGAATTCACACTGAGGGCTTTTTTGAATGGCAAACTTGATCTTACACAGGCCGAAGGTGTGGCCGATGTCATAGCAGCACATTCAAAAATGTCGCATGAACTTGCTTTCACCCAGCTGAGAGGCGGGTTTTCAAAAAAATTGAAACTCCTCAGGGACCAGCTTATCGAATTTGTTTCACTGCTAGAGCTCGAACTCGATTTCAGCGAAGAGGATGTTGAATTTGCCGACAGGAGCCGGCTCATCAAACTGGTCAAAACACTTAAACACGAGATCTCGGCACTGGCAGGATCGTTCAGCCTGGGAAACGTAATAAAAAAAGGCATTCCTGTAGCCATTATAGGGAAGCCCAATGCAGGTAAATCCACCCTGCTGAACGCTATTTTGAATGAAGAAAAAGCGATTGTTTCTGACATTCCCGGCACAACCAGGGATTCTATTGAAGATACCATTGTAATCGGAGGATTCAGCTTCAGGTTCATTGATACCGCCGGCCTAAGGGCATCCGAAAATGAGATTGAGACCATGGGAATTGAAAGAACCTGGCAGAAGATCAATGAAGCCAGCATCGTCCTTTACATTTTTGATGCCACCCGCGAATCTTATAAAGATGTTGCTGAGGCTATTGAAGAATTCAGGGAAATTGCAGACAACCCTTCGAGGCACCTGATCCTGATTGGCAATAAAATCGATAAAGTTAAAAAGCTGCCGAAGGGATATACCTCGTTTGTCAACCAGGAAACGATCTTTGTTTCTGCCAAACGCCACGAGAACATCCACGAGATCGCCGAGAGCCTTGTAAGCAAGGTCAGCTCAAGCGGAATAAATGACGGACTTGTTATTTCAAACACAAGACATTATGAAGCTTTACAAGGCTCACTTAAAGCTTTAATTGAAGTAGAAAAAGGACTGGCCACCAACATTCCCGCCGATCTTCTTTCAAGCAATATCCGTAATGCATTATACCATCTCGGGGAGATTAGCGGTGAGATCACTACGGACGATATCCTCGGAAATATTTTTTCAAGATTCTGCATCGGAAAGTAAGCGATGCAGTGTTTGCTAGAGTTTGTAGTCGTTAACTTCTTTCGGGTGGCAGCTGTTGATAAAACTAACCGTGGCGACATTCTCAGCTCGGGCTTTACGGATAAAGATATCTGCACTCATGGTATATTCGTCGCTGCGGTTTGCGTCGTAAAGCAACAAGTACCCTATAAGGACGTTTGCTGCCATCTCGACCAGCCTGCGAGCATGGAAATCGGAATACTCGTTATCTCCGTATTCGTTGACCTTCTCGATGGTCCTGGCGAACTGTTCGGTCATTTTTTCAAGCGAATTTTTCAGGTATTCCAGTTCGCGTTTCACCGTGAGCCCTGCCCTTTCGCGCATTACAGAAAGGTAACCTCCATTTCCAACATAACGGATGGCAGCTACTACCTGCAGCTGTGAAGTGCCTTCATAAATCGTGGTGATACGTGCATCGCGGTATATCCTTTCGATCGGGAAGTCTTTCATGTAGCCAGTACCGCCGAAAATCTGTATGGCATCGTAGGCGATCTGGTTGCAAGCCTCACTGGTATAAAGTTTCAGGAGAGGTGTGAACATGTCGGCAAGTTTCTGGTAGTGCTTGGCTTCCTGGCGTTCCTCAGCTTCGGGTTTGCGTTCCCTGAAAGCAATATTGAAGCCTTTGTACAGGTCTACGTAACGTGCCGTTTCGTATAAAAGGGAGCGCATCCCGTCAATCTTTACCTTCATATTGGTAAGCATCTCATAGACGGCCGGGTACTTGATGATAGATTTTCCAAACTGCTCACGCTCTGTTGCGTATTTGTATGCCTCGCGGTAAGCGGCCTCGGCAATGCCTACCGACTGTGAACCAACACCGAGGCGGGCAGAGTTCATCAGCGACATGACATACTTAATAAGCCCGAGTTTTGTATCGCCTATGAGTTTTGCAGGTGCATGGTGGAATACCAGTTCGCAGGTGGGAGATCCTTTGATCCCAAGCTTTTTTTCGATGCGCCTTACCGTTACTGCTTTATCCTTGCGGTCATAAACGAACAGCGAAAGCCCGCGTGCATCGGTGGTTCCTTCTTCGGAGCGGGCAAGGACCAGCGAAATGTCGGCATCCCCGTTGGTAATAAAACGTTTTACACCGTCGAGCAGCCAGCAATGTTTGTGAGTGTCATAGGTGGCTTTCAGCTGTACAGCCTGGAGGTCGGAACCTGCATCTGGTTCGGTCAGGTCCATGGCTGCTGTGTCACCTTTGTTGAAACGGGGCAGGAATTCGGCTTTCATCTCATCGGATGCAAACTCCAGGATGGTCTCCGCGCAGTCCTGCAGTCCCCAGATATTCGCAAAACCTGCATCGGCGCGGGAAATGATTTCACCCGACATTACATAAGGAACATGCGGCATATTCAGCCCATCGTATTCGCGGGGAAGTGAAAATCCCACCAGGCCAGCCTTTACTAATGCGTCGTGGTTCTGCTGGGTACCTCGAGCATATTTCACCTCGTTGTTTACCAGCTGCGGGCCCTCCTTGTCGACGGATTCGGCATTCGGGGCAATGATCTCACCACTGATTTCGCCTATGATCTCCATTATTTTGTCGTAGCTGTCGATCGCATCTTCGTAATCGAGAGGGGCAAAATCGAATTTGTCTTTCTCTTTATAATCACACTCCTTCAGTTGCACAATCCTGGCCATCAAGGGATGGGTAAGGTGAAACTTAAGATGGGGATTGTCGGTATAGAAATTTTCCATGAGGGTTTTTACTTCGAGTTTTTCTTGTAATACTTGATCATCCTGGGAATTACATCGGCCACGTTACCTGTGATGGTGTAATCGGCGATGTGGCTGATCGGAGCATTGATATCGGTATTAATCGATATGATCTGGGCCGACTGGTCCATACCTGCGCGATGCTGCACAGCTCCTGAGATGCCGCAGGCAATGTATAGTTTTGGTCTTACTGTGACTCCTGTCTGCCCTACCTGGCGCTCGTGTTCCGCGAATCCGGCATCAACGGCAGCACGGGAAGCGCCCACCTGTGCGCCCAGGACTTCGGCCAGGTCGAAAAGCAGCTGAAAATTCTCCTTCGATCCTACCCCATACCCCCCTGCTATAACCACCTGTGCATTTTTAATGTCGATCTTGCTCTTCTCGAGGTGACGCTCGATGATAGTTACCGCGAAGTCGTCGTCCTTCAGAATACTCTTTGCATCTATTTTATTTAGTTTCCCCTTGTATTTCACAGAGTACACTTCCTTTTTCATCACACCTTCACGAACGGTTGCCATCTGAGGCCGTGTTTCGGGGTTGATGATCGTAGCAATAATGTTTCCTCCAAATGCAGGCCTGATCTGGTAAAGCAGGTTCTTGTATTCGGTCTGGGTTTTGTTGTCGAAATGGTCGCCGATTTCCAGGCTGGTACAGTCGGCTGTCAGTCCGCATCTGAGGGCCGATGCTACACGCGGAGCAAGGTCGCGGCCAATGCTGGTCGCACCGAAAAGCACTATCCCTGGCTGTTCTTTTTTGAAGAGTTCAATAATGACAGCTGTATGTGGAAGGGTGGTGTACGGGAACAACTTTTCATCGTCAGCATAATGGATCACATCCACGCCAAACGGGTATAGCAGGGCTTCAAGTTTTGTGACCTTGTGCCCCATTACAACGGCTTCAAGTTTAACTTTCAGATCGTCGGCAAGTTTTCTGCCTTTCGACAGCAGCTCAAGGCTTACATCGGCAATCGACCGTTCTTCGGTTACTTCGCAATAAACAAATATATTGTTCACAATATCCTGATTTTTTGTTTTAATCTGTTTGACTACCCGATGATGTGACTGCTGATAAGGGTTTGCATCAGTTTTTCGATATCCTTGTCGGAATTACTGAGGATTTTCGATTCTTTGTGCTGAAATACCACATTCTCGATTTTTTTCACCTTTGTCGGTGAGCCCGAAAGCCCAAGATTTAGGGTATCTGCTTTCAAATCTTCGGCCGACCATTCCTCAATAAGCAGGTAGGGTCGTTCGTTATAGAGTTCGGTATAGTCCTTTGTCTCATTCTGGAGCTCGGTCACGGTGCGGGCGTGCTTGTATTTCATCAGCAGTTTGCCGATACGCTGACGGCAGGGAGGTGCTGAATTGTGTACCGTGATGAGAGCCGGCAGTGTCGAGTTCACCACTTCCACTCCCCTTTCAAGCCTTCGCTTGACGATGATTTTCTTGGCATCGAGCGAAAGGATCTCCTCCGCATACGTAATCTGGGGGATACCAAGTTTCTCGGCTGTTTGAGGGCCAACCTGGGCGGTGTCGCCATCGATAGCCTGGCGACCCGAAATAACCAGGTGGTAGGGCGCTAATTTCTTCACTGCAAGTGATAAAGCATATGAAGTCGCCAGGGTGTCAGATCCCGCAAACTTGCGATCGGTGATCAAAAAGCCATGATCGGCGCCACGGTACATGGCCTCGCGGATGATCTCGGCTGCACGGGTGGGGCCCATGGTTAGCAGGATCACTTCTGCATAGGGAATCTTATCTTTGATACTCAGTGCCTGCTCCAGCGCATGGAGATCTTCGGGGTTGAAAATGGCAGGCAGGGCTGCCCTGTTCACAGTACCATCTGCTTTCATGGCATCCTTGCCAACATTCCTTGTATCGGGCACCTGCTTGGCAAGAACTATAATTCTGAATCGCATAAATAATAAACCAGGTTACAATTAGGTAAGCTTATATTCTGTTTTCTGACATAAGATCAGGGGCGCAAAAATACAATTATAGGTTATACAAACAAGAAAAAAATTCACATTTAACTAATTATCAATATGTTGAACATGTACTTAATGACATATTTGACTATCATTAAGTATGCATATGGTTGTGCCTGAAGGCCCCTTGAGAAAAATAATTTTCCATACCGGCGTTTTTTTTAACTTTGAACTTTATCGAAAAAAGCAGTATGAGAGTTCATTACTACCGTTTCTTTTATGTTTTTATTTTATCCCTGGTGATTTCATCTGCAACTGTAGCCCAGTCATGGAATTTCATCAAAGAAAAGGAAGGGATAAAATTATATACCGGCATGGAGGCCGGAGAATCCCTGAAATCATACAAGGGTGTTACTGAAATCAATGCACCTGCCGAAAAGGTTTTTGCCATCATCGAAGACATTAATAACACAGACTGGTGGGACAAGAACCTTACAGGGATCAAGGTAATGCTTTACGAGAAAAATAAGAGGGCACAGTACTACCTGGTTTATGACCTGCCATGGCCTGTAACCGATCGCGACCTCTGTGTGGATGTTACAGTTACAATAGATCCGGTAACCGGAGTAAGAAAATTGACAGCAGGTCCTATGCCGGGGCTGGTTCCCGAGCGTGAGGACATGATACGTATCAAGGATTACAGGCAAACCTGGACTGTGACACCTGCCGGCAATGACAAGGCTAATGTGGTACTTGAAGGCCATGTTGATCCTGCCGGAAGCATTCCCGACTGGGTCGTCAATATGATCATAGTTGATTCCCCCATAAAGGCCATCAGTGAGCTCAAACTGAGATTGGAGAAAAAGCCGGGGTCATAATCCTCCCCTGCCGTTTAACCGGCATTTCCTACCGTTAAAAAAACAGCCTATACCGTTTGCAGGTCCTCTATTGCAACAGCATTGGATCGTAATTATGTTTGTGTGTTTCTCCAAAAAAAGCAAATTGAAAAAACTAGAAAGGTTTAAGACTTTTTTTACTAAAAAGCAACCTGAGCCATTGCCTCTTTTAATTATAAAGAAGAATGCTGATGATGCAAATGTAAAAGAATACAATTCCATTGAGGAAGCTATCGAAGACCTGGAAAAGGATACGAATGTTTCAGCAGAAAAAATAGAAAAGCTAAGATTGGCTCTCAAGAACCTGAAAAACAAAAGCTCGATCCGGATCAGAAATGGAGAACTGTTAACCAGTGAAATATCAAAAAAATAGGAAATTCATGCGAATCAGTTCCTCAAAGGAATAAAAGACTTTCAAGATCATCAAAAATAAAAAACCATGAAAAAATTATTTATACTCATTGCCCTGTTATTCACAGCTTGTTTCACGCAGGCACAGGTAAATGGATTTACACTTCTCGATAATTCTTTCCCTGCAGCACACAGCCTGGGTACTTCATTCCCGCTGAATGTTTCATTTAACTGGACGCCTTCAACCACAAGCGATACTGTCAAGATCAACTTCAACCCTGCTTTGGTAAGTTATGACCCCGGTTGTGCAGCAGCCTTACCATCCTGCATGGTTTTAACCCTTAGCGGCAGCCAGCTTAAAATTGTCATTGCCAATTTATCAGCCTGCACAAATACAGGCGCCATAAGTTTTAATGTATGTTTCAGGTTTAACTGTCCTGATTCCTGCACCGGTGTGATTAAACCGGCAACATTTTCAGGTGTAAATACCGATAACAAGGGCACCAGCCTGAACTCAAACTGCACGTCAAACGGCATTTTGAACAACAATGTTTCATTGAACCATTATTTCCAATCGTTCAATGCATTAACCGCAGAGATTACCTTCAGGGTGTGTTTTTATAATCCCGATTGTTTTAAAATAAGGAACCCGGGTTTCGATATTGCACTCTCCCCTTCCCTCGGCACTATTACATCAGTTTATGGTACTAATTACACCTACACACTTTCAGGAAATGTAATTACCCCTAATCTTTCCGTCTTAAATCAAAATGCAAATGATTGTTTTTATTATGTGGTGAAGCTTGACTCCTGCAATACTGGGCTTGGGCAAACGCTAACGAGCAATGTCACATTTAAAGGCACCAACTGTAATGTACCAAATAGTATTATCAAAGGGCCGGTGCCTGCATCCTTTGCAATACCTGCAGTTCCGGTTGCCATTTCAAGTATTTCGGTATCCAATATGTCGGCTACTTCCACGTCATTTTCTTATGCAATAAATAATACAGGGAACACACCAATAGACTTAACGGCTGCCAACTTTTTACCCTTGGTACATTTAAAGAGTTCTACCGATTCGCCACCAGCCACTTCGGTGTCACAAGGCACTTCACAACCTGGACTCGTCGGGAGTATTACGTATTATGATTGTGCGTCGGTACCTACAGCTGCGTTCCCCCTGGCCGGTAACGGAGCTACCAACGCCGCTGCACCGGCAACCAATACAACAAAGTTTAATCATGCTGTAACCAACTTGTTACCCGGTCAGTGGGTGAACCTGAGTTTGAACTATGACCTGTCAGCATCCTGCAGCGGGGCTGCAGGCAATCCGCCTTACAAAGACAGTCTGGCAATAAGCTATAACTGCGATTCCGGACCTGCGGGCGGTTGTGTTGCCTGCGGACAGGGAGGTCATACTAATACTATAATAGAGTATAACCCCAGCCCGAGTCTTTCATGCCTTTCAAATCAATCCATTCCTGGTTGTAAAAACATAGGAGACACCATCAGTGTATGTTAT
The DNA here is from genome assembly GCA_903824935.1 of uncultured Bacteroidales bacterium. GTDB lineage: Bacteria > Bacteroidota > Bacteroidia > Bacteroidales > FEN-979 > CAIRDP01. The sequence continues at coordinate 28,100 of CAIJYT010000226.1, forward strand.
GAATTTAAAAACAATGGAGATGCCCCTTTACTTAACGGGGTATTCAACATACATTTCCCGGCATGGTTAACAGCTGTAAATTCAAGTGTTGTCTATACCGGCTTTTCACCTGATCCCACCATTATATCAGCAACGAATCTCAAGTTCAACTTACCAACAATACCAATAGGTACCGGTACTTATTCAATATGCCTGAAAGCCGTTGTTCAAAATGGCGCCGTTGGCGGATCAAATGCTTTCTGGACAAGCGTTACAGGAAGCAATTTAGCCGATCCTGAGAATGTATGCTATACATCGTTCAACATTTGCGCTTTTGCCGCTATAGGGATTGATAAACAGGTAAAAGGCAGTCTCGACGGAAGCTATACCAATAATGGTGCCGGGAAGCCCAATACCACGGTATTTTATCAGATTACCATTCACAATACGGGTACTATTCCTGTCGATTCCCTGATCGTTATCGACAGGATCCCCGCCATAGGAAACCTCAGCATACTGGGCAGCCCTTCAGTCCTTTTGACCAATCAGTTTAATATGCAGATGCTTCCTGTGCCGGTAAATAGTAATTATACTGCATCCTATACCACTACACAGAACATATGCACCGGCTGGCCGGCTACAGGTACTCCCTGCACCGCTGGTACATGGGTGAATACTGTTGAGAACGGCGGGGTTAAGTTTGACTTCAATCCAACGTATACCCTGGCGCCGGGAGGAGCTTTTACATTTACATTTACAACGACAATACCCGCCGGCACTGCCGATGGGCTCACCGATTGCAATACCGCCGGGTTTATTGGCAAATCCAAAACTGGTGGTTATACCATTAACCCGGTGGAAACAAACCCGGTTTGTATTACCGTGGTCAACGACACCTGCAACCATCTGTGCAATTCCGACTTCGAGGATAAGCAGCTGGTCCCACCCGGAAGCCAGACCATTATTATTGAAGATTCTGTTCCCTGCTGGAGAACAACAGCGACTGACCATATGATTGAAGTATGGGGAGACGGCTTCCTGGGAGTACCTTCCTATTCCGGCAACCAATTCATAGAATTAAATGCCAATATGGTTGGCACGCTATACCAGACTTTCACCGCCACACCCGGAAGCAGCGTTACCATTTCATTTGCACACAGGGGGCGCGCAGGGTATTTAAACCAGATGAGCGTAGCCATTGAACCTGCCCCTATTGGCAGCGGCACAGCCGTTGTTTTAGGGACTTTCACTGCCAGTATTACCGCCTGGACTATGAACACCGTAAGCTATACGTTTCCCAATTCAGGAACGTCTTATGTGCTTAGTTTTATTTCACTGCCTGTCGGGGGCACTTCGGCCGGCGGTAATTTTCTGGATGACATCTCTGTCGACTGCCATACTGATATCTGCAGCAAGACTGGTGCAAGGATCACTAAACTGAGCACCGGTGAATGTTGTTACCTTCTTGAAATATCCAATACCTACAAGCCTGATAAATTTACAGGCATCTCAGTTACTTCCGACAACCTGACACTGGCGAACGTTTCTTCCCTCAATCCCTGGAGCACTATCACATACCAG
>CAIJYT010000227.1 GCA_903824935.1 uncultured Bacteroidales bacterium
CTGCAAAGGCATTCGAGCGGTTGGAGTAATAATCCGACACCCCGAAATTCTGCTGGTTCATGCCATGGGATAAGGCCTTTATGTTTACCTGGAAAGCTATGGATCTTTGTTATTGTTGATATTTATCAATGGATCCATTTTGAAATATCAATCAAGCGTGGCTTTCCTTATGCGCCAAATTGCATATTTTTGACATGTGGAACTCCTTAAGAATCAGTAAACGAAATGCAATAAAATCATTAACCAGAATGTGTATGAAGAAAAATTTTTACTCTCTGATCCCAGCCTGTCTGATCATGTTCATGATGGCCTTGACAATGAACGCCCTTGCTTATTCCAGCGGGGCCCCCTCAGGTTATACAGGTTCACCCGGCGACGGACATACCTGCACTTCCTGCCACGGAGGCTCAGCAACCACGGTATCGGGGTTTTTAACTACTGATATCCCTGGCAGCGGTTATATTCCGGGCACGACTTATACGATCACTGTTTCTTTTACAGGCTCAGGCGGAAAAGGTTTTGAGGTTTCACCCCAGAATCCCTCAGGAACCCTGCTGGGAACCCTTATTCCGGGAACGGGGAGTAAGCTGGTTGGCGGCGGAAAATATTGTACTCACAATCCAAAACAGTCAAGTGGTACAGCCACCTGGGTTTTTACCTGGACTGCCCCCTCTGCGGGTACAGGCGATGTGACTTTTTATGGTGCATTTGCCATTACTGAAAATACTACGCGTAAGGAGGCAGTAACCGTAACTGAAAATGCTCCTCTTGCGGTGGTTGTATCTGCAACTCCTCCGAACATTTGCATAGGAGGCTCAACCCAGCTGAATGCAACCGTTACAGGTGGTTCGGGAAATTATACCTATAACTGGAGTTCGATCCCTGCAGGCTTTACATCTACAGTCCAGAACCCTGTTGCCTCACCCGTTGTAAATACAACTTATATTGTTCAAGCCGGGGATGGAACCAGTACGATTATAGATTCTGCAGCTGTCACCGTTCAGGCTGCCCCGACCGCTTTTGCAGGCAATGACACTATAGTCTGTACCAAGGTCACCCAGATCATCCTTCATGGAAATGCCGGCAATTCCTCCTCAACGCTTTGGACTACTGCGGGTGACGGAACCTTTAACGATGCAAGCCTCCTCCAGGCTATTTATTATCCCGGCCCTAACGACAAAACCTCATTGCATGTGAATCTCACACTTACAGCTAACGGTATATCTCCCTGTTCTGCAGCGAGCAGTATAAGGCATATCACCTTTGATCCATGCAGCGGTACAGAAGATCTTAATAATGATGAGCTGTCATTCTCTTTCTGGCCTAACCCGACAACGGGCAAACTTACTTTGTCGGTAAAGAGGGCGTCATCAGGAGCAGTCATGGTGAGCATTTCAGATCTTACAGGGATTTCCCGTTACAGTGAAACAATAGATTCACGGGAACTCTCCGTGACACACACAATGGACCTTGGAAACCTTTCGGCCGGGATTTACCTGGTTAAAATTGAAAACGGCAATACCATCAGGGTTCAGAAACTGGTTATACTGTAATTTACCACTGGGATAAAAACCGGTTTATTTACTTACTGATCAGCAAACGGACTGTCCTGGATGCATACCTGCTCCTTATGATACAATAATACATGCCGGGATCCAGGCTGCTGCCGTCAAATTCCAGGTAGTTCCTGCCTGCAGTATACAGCCCGCTGTAATTCCTGATCTGGCGTCCGATCTTGTCGAAGACCCTTACGTCGGTAATACCCGTTTCAGGCTGGTCAAAGTAAATCGTGGTGACAGAATTAAACGGGTTTGGATAATTTCCTGCCCGGACTGCTTCCGCCTGAATATCAGCTATCCCACTCGGGTCCCTCAGGTGAAAAACAACATAACCATTATTTGGTATAGCGTCGAAGGTAAGATAGCGTGATCCGTTCTCATCGGAGAGCCTCGACGGGAGCGTGTTCTTCCCCTGTGTAACCCTGTAAACGGTGGTTATGTTATCGAATATCCTTACTTTCAACGTAAGAGGAACTCTATAATGGACCATGGTATCGGAAAGGTCATCGGTGAGGGTGAACCTGATAAGGGTTGATGTTGAATCATGGAAGGCCAGTGAGGCAGTGGCCCTCTCACGCACATATTTGAATACCGAATCCAATGTTGAAATCCAGAGGCTGTCGTCGATCTGGGCAACATGGGCAATATGGTCTGCGAACACCTTTATCGGAACTGGCTCATAACCGTTGGTGTCATCGTTCAGCCTGAAACCGTGCCAGCGTTCGACAAGCCAGCCGCCCCTTGCCAGGATAGTATCGGTGTACCCGTTCACATTCGCAAGAGGGGTGTCGTGGTAAATATGCTGGCTGTAAATATTATAGTAATCCATTGGTTCAAGCCCGTTGAATTTGTTCACCGTTCCTCTGCAGGCCATGTAATAATAACTTGAAAGGAGGGTGGCAGTGGCATTAACGGCACCCGTGGGCCAGGCAAATGTTTCGCATCTCTGCGAAGGGACTTCTGCATTTATAGAGTCCCTTGAATCCCTGAACTCGTGAACAAGGCTGTCGGCCCACTCGGGATGTTGCGTCAGTACTGCAAAATCAGCATGGTTCTTTGAATGGCTGGCAATCTCATGGCCTTCTGCAGCAAGCATTCTCACGGTGTCCCAGCCAGGGGCCCATCCTTTGCCCACCCGGTTGGTTACGAGAAAATATGTAGCTTTGTAATTGTGCTCATTCAGAATGGGAGTGGCAAGGGTGACCTGGAAACGGTAATTATCATCAAAAGTAATTGTGAAGGCGGCTTTTTTAAATCCATGCCAGTCGGCAACCTGGTAATCAAGATTTGAGGAAGATGGTTTATGATTGTTGTTACTGAGTGCGGGTAAAGGCAAAAACGCAGCAATGCTCAGCCCTAATAAGAGAAACCCTGGTTGAACATACTTTAAATAAAATCCAGAAGAGGCGTTTCCGGGTAAAGTAAATCCCATGCTTGCGTGTTGGTATATACTTTGACATCGTAAAAATATACATTAATCCATATTAAACAACTTATGTTCTGCTTATTTTTATGCTTCCACGGAACAGATATTCTTAAAATATGTTAAAATTCCTTGAAAACAGGTCAGATTACTTTAAAAACATCTCCAGGCTGGTAGCAGGGACCTCTGTTGCACAACTGATTTCTTTTCTTGCAGCTCCTGTCATCACAAGGTTATACACTCCTGATGATGTCGGGGGTTTTACATTCCTGATATCCATTGCCGGCGGGATAGGATTAATAGCCACCCTCAGGTATGAAATGGCAATCATTCTTCCGAAGGAGAACAGGGATTCGGTGAATCTTGCATTCCTGTCGCTGACGATCGCCCTTTTCGTCTCTGTAATTGCAACCATACTGCTGTTTGTTGCAGATCGTTTTCTTTTCCCCGGCAGCATTATGAACCCTGCCTACAGGCAATGGATATGGCTGTTCCCTTTCCTTATCTTCCTGATGGGAGCGAGCAATGTTTTCCAGCAATGGTTTAATCACAAGGGTGAGTACAAAACCCTGGCATATTCCAAGGTGGTAACTTCTGGTTTCAATAACCTTTTAACACTGTTGCTGGGATTTGCCGGCATGGGTGCAGTGGGATTATGGCTCGGGAATTTTGCCGGACTCCTTCTTGCTGTTATCTTTTTCTGCATTTTCATTTATACCAGGCACCGGCGGGATCTCAGCTGTTTTAATCTTCAGGAACAAAAGAAACTGGCAGGAAAGTACA
>CAIJYT010000228.1 GCA_903824935.1 uncultured Bacteroidales bacterium
CTGCAAAGATCTGAAATTGCGGCTGACCTGCGCCATTATGAAGGAAGGTAAACTGGGGTTCGAGCCCCATGCTGATAATGGCTTTCCCCGAAACCATCACCTTTCCAACCCCGAAACCGATAGGCATACTGTAATGGCCGTTGCTGAAGTCGAACATCCATACAGCTGTGCCTTTAAGGGTGAATCCACCGCCGATCTGGAACACATAGAAAGGTTGAAAATTCATAAGGCTGGTCGAGGGGCGGGTTTCAGCCATTTTATTGGCGCTCATAAAGGATGTCTGCCAGGTGATCAGGGCCCCGATCAGCACGGTTTGGCTCAGTGGCTGCACCAGTATAAATGCAGCACCCGCCTGGTACTTCCCTGCCCCCAGCACCGAATCGGTGGCTGAAGGTAAAACAACGATAGGGCCGATCCCGATATCGGTATAGGATTTCGGGATGTTCCATACATAGGTCCCGAAGATATTGATATCGCCCAAGCCAGAAACCGGATCAGCCTTCATCGCAGGGCTGGTCATGATAGGGATGGTGGCCCGTATCACCAGCCGTGGCGTGACCACCACCGGCCTGATCATAAACGTGTTGGCCACCATACCTTCCAGCCCGTACAGGCTGGGGGTATAATAATCCTGGAACCCTATAGAATTGGCCTTTGCCAGAGGGTTGTTGGCCATCTGCACCTGCTCCTGGGTTTGGGCCAGGCTACAGAGTGGTAAAGAAAAGTAAAGGAAAAAGCAGGTGATTTTTAAATTGAAATTGTTTTTCATACAACGTAATCTTTGGTTTAATAACTCGGGGCAAATTCCCAGCCATTACGGGGACTGAACCCGGGCCCGGTGATTGGCCCGGGGGTCATACCATCTGATTTTGTTTACAGGGAATTAATAAACTGCAATATCTGGGGCGCCCTGCCCGGCTGGATCAGGTTAAAATGATCTACCCATTGCTGTAAGGGAAGGGGCCGGTTAACCGGTACGTTCAGGGTGTCGAAGTTGGCTGAATTCACAGGCACCAGGCCGTCGTTGGGCGGAGGGCCGAACAGAAGGAAGGCATCATACCCTATCCTGTCGATGGAGGCTGCCCAGGCTGGCAGCCATTGATAATGCCCTGTATTGTCAAGCTGATCGGTCATCTGACCGGCGATCACCCAGTATTTTGAGCGGTTCGCAATATCAAGGGTGTTGTGCAGCATATCCGGGATGAACCCGGTATAGGGGTACATCTGCCGGGGACCTGGATAATTAGCAAAGCATACAAGATCTATCAGTTGAACCAGAGGGGTTCCAAGATGAGGGGTCCCCAGGGTAACCAGTTTGGTAATAACTCCACCGTTGGCGATATAGGCCCGCGAGACCAGTCCCCCCATCGAATGACCGATCAGGATGGGGCTGACCAAGCCTGCAGCTGCCACCGAATCGCGCAATGCCCTGCCATTGACCGTGATGGAATCTTTCCAGTCGTACTGAAATACGTAAACATTATGCCTTAGTTTGAAATCGGCCGAGAGGTTCATAATGAGGGTGTCCCAGCATCTCAGGGTTGCGTCCATTCCGTGCACGAAAATCACGGGAGGACCGGTAGGATTGGGGGTGGAGAGTACCTCTCTGAATATATATGGATTGTTCGGCAGCACGCTGTCGCAATGGATCTGTGCTAAACTCCGGTATACGTAAACATCGCTGCTGTTAATTGCCCCGCTCTTTACACCTGAGGTCCATTTGAGTGTTCCATGGATGAAGGAAGGAGCCGCACCGGGAGTGACGGTAGCTGTAAAACTGAAAGAATACGAAGCTGAACCGAAGGTAGCCGTGATGTTTACATTCCCTACCGCAACGTTACCCGAAATCAGCCCGAATTGCCTGGAGGAGTCAACACGTATAGCTGCATCACCCGAGAGTGCAGATGCATTCTGGTAAATCTCCATTTGGTAGTATCGGGCCTGGTTTAGATTATTCACTGCCACGAATTCCCATCTGCCAACGAGGTTCGCGTTGGAAACGGAATCGGATGTCTTCTTCTTGCAGCCCGAAAAGACCAGGGCGAAGATGGCGATAATTAAGGCTAGTTTTTTCATTGTTCTCATTTTTTACTCATAATTGATTTCGCCGAACTTCGGCCCGCTCTGTCACGCTTCACAAGTAAGCTGTCACTTTTTTTATTATGCCGGCCGGCTAATAATTGGTAGCCACCCCATTATAAACATATTGCGCATAAATGTTGGTCCAGGTATTATAAGAGGTGCTGTTTGCAAGGTCGTGCATTCCCAGCTGGATTTGAAAGCTCAGTTGCTGAAGTCCCGTGCCCACTGCTAAGGTAGTCACTCCGCTGTTCGAGATTTGTCCTGTCATCTCACCGCCGTATGCGTTCACAATATCCTTGGTTGACTCGTAGCCCAAGCTACACTCCTGGGATGGCCGGACTCCGGTCCCGATCGCGTAGTTATAACTGTAAAACCCTGTTGCCCAGCCACTGTTAAGGGAGTAGTTGTAGTTGATGAATAAGGTCAATCCCGAACCCAGATCAGTAGCTGGCTGAGATGTAAAGTAGGTAAATTCGGCGGCAAAGATCCAACCGCTTGAGTAGGTGCCGAAATTCCCGTAAAAATTCTCCTGGAACAAGCAGTTGTTGTTAAATACAACATTGGTATTTCCACCCGATGTTTCAAATTTTACCTGGTCCGAGTGCCATTGCTGGACAAATGGACAAATGGGCGGCGTATGGCAAGCCCAGGTCATGTCGTCCAGGGTACTTGTGCTTCTCAGGTTGCCGTTGGCCAGGCAGGGTCCAAGGTAACCCCATTTCCAGGATGCAGAGAAGTAAGCAAACTGGACAACACAACTGTCGGTCTTTGATGTTGAGGTTTGGCCTGGGTCGCGTGGATTGTACCACAAAGGCGTAATGCTTCCTGTCGGGGTCCGGAGATTTCCCCAGGGGGCATTGAGTACCTGGATTGTTTGGGGATTCCCTGTCCAACTGGTATCAATTGTGCCGAAGCTTCCGTAATTGAAAACATTCCATTGGTTATCCCACCATAGATTTGAGGTCTGGCCTAAGCTCCAGATGGTATAAGGGATGGGACTTTTAATCACGGTGTCGTTGCGGGCATTAAACTTTTTTCCGGCAACCTCAACGTTGAAGCTCCCGAGAGGAGCATTTCCCGTACCGGGGTTGTAATAATGGGGCAGGATGATGCTTCCGCACATAACCGGGGCAGGAATACCGCAGGCATTATAGATCATGTTAGCTACAAACTGGGCCCTGGCCATCATAGGTCCGGTGCTGGTTTCCGGCGCTAAACCGGTGTATAAATAATTTTGCACATCATTGTTGTACTGGGTCAGGTTGCGGTAATCGTGAAGACTCACAGCCAGAAAATTTGTCGCCTGAAGGAACAGGGTTACCTCCGATACCATCATCTGCTTCATATAATTTGAGAATGTTGTATAACTTGCCGTATCATTGATTGTGAAACAATTCAGCTGAACAATCCCAGCCTGAAACTGATAATTTATAAGCTGCAGAAAGTAGTTTTCCAGTAACATGTATTGATTCAGGGGCGCAGCTGTCTTCTGCTGTGCTACAATGTTTCGCGCCAGCACCGTTAGGAGACCGGGTGAAGTTGAGGACCGAAGAAGAAAACCGTTAAGGGTCACTATCGCAGTTTGCAAGATCGAATTATTTGATCCGCTGGTGTAAAGTGTGGCAAAGCTGTTCATTGCCGGGTTTAGTGTTCCATTGATATAGGCGACATCCTGTGTACTCCCGCTATTGTGGCTTTTTGCTTCGTTGGAATACCAGCGGAAACCATTCTGGGTGGCATTGCTGTATGCCGTAATGATAGGCGCTGTGGCAGTGATGGTATTCAGCTCATAAACCTCATTCATTAATTGGTTCATGTCGTAATTCAACTCTTCTGAAAGATTCGCAAAATCATTCTGAAGTTGTCCGATCTCATTTTTTA
>CAIJYT010000229.1 GCA_903824935.1 uncultured Bacteroidales bacterium
ATTATGCCGTTGAGATCTTTTATGACGCCATCAAAACCGGAAAATACGAGTGTTTCCTGGGCCCGGAATCCCTGCTGCCAATGATGTTCATGCCGGACGCCATCAAAGCAACCATCGATCTGATGGAAGCTGATACAACTAAGCTTTCGCTACGCTCGAGTTACAATGTTGCCGGTATCTGTTTCAACCCGCAACAACTTGCTGACGAGATCAGGAAGCATATACCGGGATTTGAGATCACCTACAAACCCGATTTCCGCCAGGCTATCGCTGATTCCTGGCCGGCCTGCCTGGATGATTCAGTGGCAAAGCGCGACTGGGGACTGAATTACGAATATGACCTGCCGAAAATGGTCGAAGTGATGATCACTGAGATCCGGAAAAAGCTGGCCAAATAAAAATACCAGCCCAAGAGGCTTTTAGGCTCATTTGTCATAAGAAAGAGGGTGTCTCAAAAACCGAGGCACCTTCTTTTTCTTTTACCCGGCTATTCCGAACCTCCCTTAAGGTTCCGAAAGGCAAAAAAAAGAAGCCGCCCTTTTGGGACAGCTTCTTTTTCCTTGAAACAAAGCAGTATTTACCTGCAGTGTTTGCTTTAGTCAATATAGATTTTCTTTGTAGAAACTCCGGTTTGTGAAACAACCTTTACAACATAATATCCCTGGTTCAGGTTCAGAACGAATTTCTGAAGAGGACTTGTGTTGAGCGCTGAACTGAATACTTCCTTGCCTAAAAGATCATAAACAAAGACATTCTTCAACTGCTGTTTGTCAAGGTTCTTGATATAAAGTGAAGTCTGATAGGAATAAACCTGGATTCCGTCATTCTGTGCATCACTGATACCAGTAACATTGGAGAAATGGAGGACGAACCTGCTTGCTGCATCTTCGGTGGAATAGCTGAAGGAATAAACAGGGTTGGCTTTCAGATCCTGGATTGTTCCTTCTTTCAGGTCTTCGAGGTAGATCCTTGCGGAAGCTCCGAATGACTCAAGATTTGAAGCATTGAGCGTATAACCGCCTGTTACACCGGAAGTGAATCCCATCGGGACAACGGTATTGGCATCAGCATAAGGCTGAATGTTGAAAGCAACCTTTTTGCTGTCAGCAAGTGTTGTATAGAGCTGTGGAGCCTGGGTTCCGCCGGCTAATTTCAAAGCATCAAAGTTGAAATCATAACCAGAGGTTGTGCCGGGAACGAAACCAACAACAGCTTCATCAACCATACCGTTCAGCTGGCTTGTGGCACTTATCTGAAGAACATTGGGGTAATTTCCGCCATCCTTAATAAACGCTTCTGAATTATGAACGCGAGCACTGTTTGGCACCTGGAAGTTTCCTGAAGAGGGTGCTTCGATAAAGAAGCCCTGCATTGCGGGAGCGTACTGGGTGTGTGTCGGGCTTACAGTAGTGTAGATCTTGTAGGTCATGTTGACCGGATCCCAGAAATATGCGGTGTGGGAAACGGAAGGCCAGGTGATGGCTGCATTGGCAAGGTCAATAGCGCTTGCATAAGCATTACCAACCAGATTGTAACCTGTCCCTGCAGTCGGAATTGACTGTGGAATACAGGAAATGGCCGGTGCATTAGTATTCAGGTGGCCGGAGAATACCTTCGGAGCAACATGCGATGTCAGGATGAAGGCACCATAGCCTTTTTCCGGAACAAGTGCAGTCGTTGCATTAATAATATAGTTGCCGGCTAACCATCCGTTTGAATAATCTGCAGAATAGGTAATCAGCCAGTCCCCGGCAAAGATTCCGGATGTTGCATCAGAAATCGGCGGAGAGATGAAATGCATTTTGTTAGTTCCCATTGCCTTCAGTACTTTGGCAGTACCGGTACCGGAAATTCCGTTGTCAATAAAAGAACCACCGTCATTGATGATGAGGGCTTCAGTTCCACTAAGGGAGAGGATACCGGTCGGTGAGAATTTACCATTTACCGTAATGGTTGCGCCTGACTGGACTGTAGCCGTACCGCAAACAGCAGTTGTGGCTCCTGCGATCACCGGGTAGTTCGTAACCGGGAAGGGGATGGTGATATTTGTTGATGAACCCGGAACCGCATTCATTGACCAGTTACCAGCTGTAAACCAGTCTGTACTTACCGTACCGGTCCAGGTGGGGGGCGAACAGTTAAGACTGCCATTACCGCCAAGGTTTGTACAGTTCGTCGCCGAGGTAGGAATCTGGGTGCTGATGCCGCTGATATATTCGAAACACTTGGTCGGATATGGACTGGTTGTGAAATTAAAGGTAAGGTTTGCAACTGAACAAGCAGCCCAGTCAACTGTATTTGTCAGACGGAAACGACCAATCCTTGTGCCGGGGGCAACTGTGCTGATGACCGTTCCAGAACCCGATCCGGAAGCATTTTTCGGAGCAACCTTCATACAGTTCTGAGCCTGGGTAAACGCAACGGATGTAGGAATCTGTGATGCATTCATCTCAGAGGTCCCTGCAATTATCGCTGCGGTAATGGTTCCCGCATTATATGTGGCGGAATTTAGAAGGATACCAAGCTGAGTATTTGCAACCTCAAAAGTGTTTGAAGCATCCGTATCAAGATAGTAAACATCAAACTCGATATTTTTACTATCCGGTTGCGTCTGGTTGAGAATTGTAATGGTTAAATCCGTATTTGCAAGCGGGGAATACCTTCTCTGAGCATTCACACCAGTAAAAGCCACCATTAATAAAAGGAATGAAATGGCTATAAAACGTAGGG
>CAIJYT010000230.1 GCA_903824935.1 uncultured Bacteroidales bacterium
ATATTCCCAAAGTTGACAAACTTGAAAAGCAGGAACTTATTTATAAGATCCTCGATCACCAGGCCCTCAATCCAAGCCAGGATATCCTGGAAAAGGAACAGGAGCAGAACCAGGTCCGCCGTTTCAGGGGCAGGCCCAAAAAAAATCCCGATCAGCCGAAGCAGGAAAAGCCTGACTCTGCAGCAATTGATAAACCGGAAGTTCCGCAGCTTGAAAAACCTGCCGCTCCCCAGGGAGATAAACCGGCTTTTGTTCCTAAGGAAAAGCCGGCTTATGTGCCGCGTGATAAACAGAATTTCGTGCGCAGGGACAAACCTGGTTTTGTACCAAGGGAGAAACGCAATTTTGTTCCCAAAGAACGTCCTGTGAACCAGGATATTCCCGGTGCACAGCCTGTTCCTGCAAAACCTGAGCAGGAAAAGCAGGTACAGGAAAATTCTGAATATAATCCCGCACCGGTATCCACGAACACTTTTGAACAATTCAACGACAACATCCGTGAGGAAGTAAAATCCGAAACTCCTGCAATTGCTGCAGGGAACCAGAGCGAGATCCTCGAATCACCAGGTTCGGGAAGCCCTGAGGCCCAGAGCCAGCTGTCAATGGATGACCGTCGCGGAAAAGATTTCCAGCGCAAGTTCCCCAGGGAGCAAAGGGATCAAAGGGAGCCGAGAGAGTCACGCGAACCCAGGGAACCCAGGGAAGAGTACTCATGGGAATTCGAAGGTATCATCACCAGTGAAGGAGTGCTTGAGATCATGGCCGATGGTTACGGTTTCCTCCGTTCTTCCGATTATAATTACCTGAATTCACCTGACGATATTTATGTTTCACAGTCCCAGATCAAGCTGTTCGGCTTGAAGACCGGCGACTCGGTTCGTGGTACCATCCGTCCGCCTAAGGAAGGGGAGAAGTATTTCCCCCTGATCAAGGTTGAACTCATCAACGGCCGTACACCCGAGGAAGTCCGAGACAGGATTCCTTTCGATTTTCTTACCCCGCTTTTCCCGATGAAGAAATTCAAACTCACCGGCCATCCCGACTGCAGCATGTCAACCCGAATCATCGATATGTTCGCACCCATAGGTTTCGGACAGCGCGGTTTAATCGTTGCCCAGCCCAAGACCGGTAAAACCGTTCTTCTGAAGGAAATTGCCAACGCCATCGCAGCCAACCATCCCGATGTCTATATGATCGTTTTGCTGATCGACGAACGTCCCGAGGAAGTCACCGACATGCAGAGAAGCGTTAGGGCTGAAGTCATTTCTTCAACTTTTGACGAACCAGCCGACCGTCATGCACGGATCTCGAACATCGTCCTTGAGAAAGCCAAAAGGCTGGTCGAATGCGGCCATGACGTGGTCATCCTGCTTGACTCGATAACCCGTCTTGCCCGTGCTTATAACACGGTTGCACCTGCTTCAGGTAAAGTTCTTTCAGGCGGTGTTGAGGCCAATGCCCTGCAGAAACCAAAACGTTTCTTCGGCGCAGCACGCCAGATCGAGAACGGAGGATCGCTTACAATCATCGCAACGGCTCTTACCGACACCGGCTCCAAGATGGACGAAGTCATCTTCGAAGAATTCAAGGGAACAGGTAATATGGAACTTCAGCTCGACAGGAAACTTTCGAACAAGAGGATCTGGCCTGCCGTAGATATTGTTGCATCCAGCACCAGGCGTGAGGATCTGCTTCTTGATAAGGATGTTCTCGGCCGTATCTGGATACTCCGTAACCACCTGGCCGATATGAACCCTATCGAAGCAATGGAATTCCTGAAGGAGAAGATAAAATTCACCAACACCAACGAGGAGTTCCTGATCTCGATGAACGGGTAGTCGCTCGCTTTTCGCTTTTCGTTATTTTACTATCTCCCCGGCTAATCGCGCTATGTCCATTCCGTCGTAGTTTCCGCTGCTCATAAGCAACAGGGCGGAATTTTTCCAGTCCATCGAGAGAAGTTCATCCTGAAGCTTTTTTGAATCTGTGAATACTTTCAGCTTTGGATTGCCGAATCCTTCTTTTACCTGTTCTTCGGTAATAGGTGGAAGTCGTTTCAGCTGGATTGCATGCGGGTTGAAATAGACGATAGGAACGTCGGCTTCATCGAGGCTGTTCAGGTAATGCCCGAGAAATTCCTTGCTGAGGCTGCTGTAGGTATGAAGCTCCAGGCAGGCGGTGACGGTTCTCGATGGATACTGCTCCCTTACCGCGTTCAGCGTGGCTTTGACCTTGGATGGTGCGTGGGCGAAATCCTTGTAGACCATGGTGTTTTCATTTCCTGCGACAAATTCCAGCCGCTTTGATGCCCCCTGGAAGGTCTGTATCGATGTCAGGAACATCTCATCGGAAACCCCGAGTTCACGGCAAACCCAAAATGCCCCTTTCATGTTCATCAGGTTATGCCTGCCGAAGACTTTCATAGGCCAGATCTTTCCATGAGCTATCAGGGAACTGACCCCGCCGCTGATATAATATTCAGGAACCGAATAGGGAATCAGCTTTATATCGGGTCTGGCTCCAGGGCTTATCCGGCATAAGGTCTCGTCATCGGCACACCAGATGAGGGTGCCGTGGATTGTGATCAGCCCGATGAATTCACTGAACTGCTCCACGTAATTCTCAAACGTGGGGAATACATTGATATGATCCCAGGCCACCCCGCTCAACAGCGCGATGTCGGGTTTATAGAGGTGGAACTTGGGCCTTGTATCAACAGGAGAGGTGAGGTATTCGTCGCCTTCGAAGATCACAATGCCTGCTTTTTCACTCAGCTTCACCATCACATCGAAACCTTCGAGCTGGGCCCCCACCATATAGTCGCAGTCTATCCCTGCAGCCTTAAGAACATGCAGTATCATCGCGGTAATGGTGGTCTTTCCGTGGCTCCCGCCTATGACTACGCGCTTTTTGTCTTTCGACTGCTCATAAAGGTATTCGGGATACGAGAATATTTTCAACCCGAGTTCCTTTGCTTTTAAAAGCTCAGGATTATCAGCCTTTGCATGCATGCCCAGGATGACTGCGTCGAGATCAGTGCTGATCCTTGAAACATCCCAGCCCTCGGTTTGAGGGAGCAGCCCCAGCTTCTTAAGCCGGCTTTTTGAAGGTTCAAAGATCTCGTCGTCGGAGCCGCTCACATGGTACCCCTTATTATGCAATGCCATTGCAAGATTATGCATTGCGCTTCCGCCTATTGCTATAAAATGGACCCTCATGTTTTATTTTTTTTCAAAATTACATTTTAATTATTACGATATTATTTGTTTCCGCCTCCGGATTTTTATAATTTCACGTTCTGAAATCTGTTCTCGTGGGATGTTTTATGGAAAACGTTATAGATCAATATAATAAAGACTTAGAGGGGGCCGACCCGTTAAGGGTTATAGAATATTTCAACAGGCTTTTTCCCGGCGGTTGCATTTTTTCGACAAGCCTGGGAGCTGAAGACCAGCTTCTTGCACATTTTCTTTCCAAAACGTCAAAAGCAATCCGCATATTTACTCTTGACACGGGCAGGTTGTTTGAAGAGACCTGCGAACTCATCCACATAACAGAACAGAAATACAATTTAAAGATTGAAGTGTTTTTTCCTGATGCCGGATCTGTTGAGAAGATGGTCAACACCAAAGGCATCAACCTCTTTTACGAGAGTGTTGAAAACCGCAAGCAATGCTGTAATGTGCGTAAAATAGCATCTCTCACCCGCGCGCTGAAGGGAATGAAGGTATGGATCACGGGCCTCAGGCGGGAACAGTCGGAGGCAAGGAGCGGTATCGGCATGGTTGGCTGGGATGAATCCCAATCGATAATTAAGCTTAACCCTTTGTTTGAATGGACCCACGACCAGGTATGGGCTGCGATTCGGGCAGATAAGATCCCTTACAACAGTCTTCATGACAAGGGATTCCCGAGTATAGGCTGCCTGCCGTGTACAAGGGCGGTAATGCCGGGTGAGGATTTCAGGGCAGGGCGCTGGTGGTGGGAAAGCGCTTCAAAAAAAGAATGCGGACTTCATGATAATGCAAAATGATATACTATGAGCAATACTATTGATCTGGCCGGATTAAGCAATTTCCAGGAAGATAAACTGGAGCGGCCAACGCCTTTATACCAAAATGATTATCATGCTGTATACTGGCTCGGAACTCCTGAAAACTCTGCATTCCGCTGTAATACCTACCTGATCACCGATGGGGACGAGGCAATCATTGTAGACCCGGGAGGTGCTGATGCTTTCGGTTTTATCAGGCGCAGGGTAGAACAGATCATAGACCCGGCTCATGTTTCGGCCCAGATCCTTTGCCACCAGGACCCTGATGTGGCCGGTTCAATGGTGCATTGGCTGGATGTAAATCCCGAGATGAAAGTCGTCACCAGCACCCGTACTAACATCCTGATTTCGCACTACGGGCGTGAGGATTACAGTTTTTTCAATATCACCGAGACCCCGGCCTATACTTTTTCTTCGGGCCGCTGCCTGAGGTTTATCGAAGCTCCCTTCCTGCATTTCCCGGGCGCTTTTACCACTTACGACGAAACTTCTTCTTTCTTGTTTTCAGGGGATATCTGGGCTGCCCTGGATATGGACTGGAAACTCGTGATCAGCGATTTCCACGGGCATGAGTTTAAGATGAACCTTTTTCACCTTGATTACATGGCCAGTAATATTGCAGCAAGGGGATTTGTCGAACGTTTGAAAGGTGTCAGGGTTAAGGCTATTCTTCCCCAGCATGGATCGTTGATCCCTGAAAAGTTTGTTGATGATGCTATCCGCTATCTTTCAAACCTTCGTTGCGGACTTGACATCATTTATCCTGAGAAAAAAAGAAAATAACCGGGTTAACAAAAGCCAGCGATCATGTCAGAAGATTTGAAACAGAGAATCAGGCAGCTTGAGTCGGAACTCAAGGTGGTGAGACTTGCATCCATGCAATGGGAGGAGATCCAGAGGACCTACCAGAAATCGAACGATCGCCTGCAGCAGATTTACAGCGACCTGAACCTGGCGAATGAGCGCCTGGTCCTGGCTTTTGAAGCAAGCTCACTGGCATGGTGGGACTGGGACTATAAAAGCGGGAAACTGGAATGCAGCGGCAACATGGCTTTACTGATGGGCCTGGGCAGTAATAACCTGCCTCAGACTTATTCTGCTTTTATTGCAATGATCCACCCTGATGATGTTCATGAAGTGAAAACAAACCTTGACATGCATCTTAACGGGGCTAAACCGTTTTTTGAGATGGAATACAGGCTGACAACGGGTTCAGGCGGATGGAAATGGGTGTTCGACAAAGGCAGGGTCGTTGAAAAGGATATCCTCGGCAAACCTGTGAGGCTGCTTGGCGTGACAATGGATGTAGAGCGTAAAAAAGTGCATGAAAAGAAACTTCTTTATGAGTTCGAGAAAGCCGATGAAGCCAATAAGGCCAAAAGTTCATTTCTTGCCAATATGGCCCACGAGATATATACGCCTTTATCGGGAGTGGTGGGAATGGCCGAGATCCTGAAGCAGTCGGAGCTTACACCTGAACAAAAGGAATACCTTGAGATTATCGTTGATTCTGCCACCAATCTGCTGACGGTGTTCAATACTATCATGGATTTTCTGAAAATTGAAGCCGGGCAGATAGAACTGAGCAACTCGGTTTTCAGCATCTATGAACTCATGGATGACCTTATCGCCACCCTCATTCCCGAAGCCGGGGAGAAAGAGCTGGAGGTCCTGTCTTATATTGACCCCAATATACCACTTCTTGTAAGGGGTGATCCTGCACGCCTGAAACAGGTGCTGAGGGTGTTTGCCGACAATGGTGTGAAATTCACCGATGCAGGGGAGATCACGATTACAGCTCACTTTCTTTCCTGGGATGATGAAACCGTCAATCTACAGTTCAAGGTGACGGATACAGGTATTGGAATTTCGGAAGAGGCGATTAAGCACATCTTCACCTCGTTTAAAAAGATCAGCCCTTCAACCGGCAAATATGGCGGAAGCGGGCTAGGACTTGCCATTGCTCAGTATCTGATCAGGAAAATGAAGGGCGATGTATACGTTGAAAGCCAGCCGGGAAAAGGGTCCACTTTTATTTTTAATGTGCTGTTGGATAAGGTTCCGGGTTCAGAAGCACCCGCTGCTGATCCGAAAGTAAAAGGATTGAAAGTGATGGTTATAGACCCTAATCAGTCACGGTCGGGTATGCTTCTCGACCTGCTTGGCCGACTGGATTGCGAAGCAGAATGCGTGCCCATTCTTACCGACGGATTGCTGGAACTTTCGCACAGGAACAGGATTAAAAAACCAATAGACCTGGTTGTTGTTGATAATGAAGCTGTTGCCCTGTCACAGGATGCTTTCAGCCCAAACCAGGCCTGGGAAAGTGTAAATAAAATATTGCTTCATTATTCACTGACTTCCATCCACCCTAAAGTTGAAGCCATGGGGTTCAATGCCTTACTGAAACGGCCATACCTGCCCATGGAACTTACAACAGCCATGTTCAATGCTGTCACCCGTAAAAAGGAAGATACCCTGTTTCAGGCCCCGGCACCGTCTCTTGCCAGGCATGAGGTAAGAAAGCTCACAATACTCCTGGCCGAAGATAACCTGATAAACCAGAAGGTTGCACAGGTTACCCTTAACAAACTGGGCCACTCTGTCGACATTGCAGGCGATGGCCGTATCGCAGTTGAAATGTTCAAAAAGAATAAGTACGATCTTATCCTGATGGATATCTTCATGCCCGAACAGGACGGCATGGAAGCCACCCGCGAAATCAGGCAGATGGAACAAACCCACCCGCTTGAAAAGCCCATCCAAATATGCGCTATTACTGCCAATGCCGATGAGGACGATGAGGAAAAATGCTACCAGGCAGGATTCAACACCTATATTACAAAACCTTTCAAACTCGAAGAGTTGATGGAAATCCTTGACAATATCATGTGATCTCAAAATGCAGGAAATAAGTCCTTGTATTATAATGTCTTTATAAAATATTAACGTTTTAATCCCTTCGGAAAACATTTTTTATATACTTTTGTAATCCAATTCATAAACCCTACAAATCAGAATAATATGCAAAAAATTTTGCTTTCAGTCCTGTTCCTTATGTTCGCTGCATTTGCAGTAAAAGCCCAGGATGCTGCCCAGGTTAAACCGGTAGACCCCAATGCCCCTGAAATTTCATTTGATAAACTGGTTCATGATTACGGCACGATCTACCAGGGTGCCGACGGCAATTGTGAGTTCAAGCTCACGAATACCGGCAAAGAACCCCTTATCCTTTCCAAACCCCTCACATCATGCGGATGTACCACCGCTTCCTGGCCGCAGGAACCTGTTCTGCCTGGCAAAAGCGATGTGATCAAGGTTACGTATAATACCAATAACATAGGGCCTGTCAACAAGACAATCACCGTTAACTCCAATGCCAAGACCAGCACGGTCAGGCTGACGATCAAAGGGACTGTCGTTGCAAAACCGGCTACTACAACACCTGAAAAACAGAATGATCAGGGTGCAACCCCGGTCAGCAAGTAAATTAAGATTAATCCTAATGCAGTCAGCCAGCCCTAAAAGCTGGCTTTGCTGCTTTATCCAAAACCTGAAACCATGCCTGCTATTTCTACCCGTGGACAGATGTGTCCTCCTTCCCCGATCCGTAAACTCGTCCCGTTCTCTGATGAAGCCAAGAAAAAGGGCATTAAAGTGTATCACCTGAATATCGGGCAGCCCGATATTCCGACCCCTGAAAATGCCATGGACAAGATCAGGCATACCGACATCAAGGTGATTGAATACAGCCACTCTGCCGGTATCCCCTCATACCGCAAAAAACTGGCCGAATATTACAAGACCTGCAATATCGACGTAAGTCCCGAAGAAATGATCGTGACTACCGGAGGCAGCGAAGCTATCATGTTTGCCATGTTCAGCTGCATGAACCCCGGTGATGAGATCATCATCCCGGAACCTTTTTACGCTAACTATAATGGTTTCTCCGTTGCTGCAGGGGTCGTTGTAAAACCTATCGATTCGACAATTGATAATGGTTTTGCTCTGCCCCCGATGTCGGCTTTTGAAAAGGCCATCACGCCTAAGACAAAGGCCATCATGGTTTGCAACCCGAATAACCCTACCGGTTACCTGTATTCAAGGGAAGAACTGGAACTCCTGAAAGAGATAGTCCTTAAGCATGATTTGTATTTGTTCGCCGATGAGGTTTACCGCGAATTCGTTTACGACGGAAAGGAGCATTTCTCGGTAATGAACCTGAAAGGTATCGAACAGAACGTGGTACTCCTCGATTCCATCTCTAAGCGTTACAGCGCCTGCGGAGCCCGTATCGGCGTCATGATCTCTCACAACAAGGAGGTGATGTCCACTGCAATGAAGTTCGCCCAGGCCAGGCTCAGCCCGCCTACCTTCGGCCAGATCATTGGGGAAGAAGCCATCAGCACACCTCATTCATATATAGAACATGTGCTCGACGAATACCTCCTGCGCCGTGATGTTGTTGTGAATTCCATCAATAAAATGGACGGATGCTTCTGCCCGAATCCCGGCGGTGCGTTTTATGCCATGGCCAGGCTTCCTATCGATGATTCTGATAAATTCTGCCGGTGGCTGCTTGAAGAATTCAGTATAGACGGCAAAACCGTGATGCTTGCACCAGGTACAGGATTTTACTCAACCAAAGGCCGCGGAATCGACGAGGTTCGTATCAGTTATGTTCTGAATGTGGATGACCTCCGTGCATCAATGGTTTGCCTCGACGCTGCCCTCAAGGTTTACCCGGGAAGAAACGCGTAAATAATCGGCAGTCGGCAGCCTGCAAAAGACAATCAGCAATTTGCCGTTTGCCGACTGCAGTTTGCAGTCTTGTAAGCTATATCGACATCCTACTGATAAAGCAAATATCTCGCCCTTATCTTCTTAAAGGCATCAATCCCCGGCTGCCAGGTGCTGCGGATGACCTCTTCTTTTTTGCCCTTGGTGATCAGATCCTGCAGTATGGAGTTACCGGCGATCTGGTCGAAATAAGGGTTGAAAAAATCAGGCCTGCTGCCGAGGGAGTTATATGCCTTTATCAGCCATGAGAGTTTGATTTTTCCTTTTTCAGTGGGATTCTCAGCATAGTACTGCCTCAGGTCTTCACCGAAGCAGGTCTTTTCTCTGTACATTGGTTTTGAATCCATACCCTTGATCGCCTGGGGTGTGAAACTGTACTGGTAACCCTGCAAACCGGGATGGCCGTAAACCTCGAACGGGGTTTCTGTTCCCCTGCCCACGCTGATCACGGTGCCTTCGAAAAAGCAGAGCGAGGGATAAAGCAGTATCGAATTGTCGGTCGGCAGGTTGGGAGAGGGTTTTGCTTTCGGGAACCAGGGAGTGTCGTGAGTATAATTCTCTACCGGGAGAACGCTCAGGTCGCAGCTTACTCCATCTTTGAGCCATCCTTCTCCGTTCACCATTTTTCCATATTCACCGATGGTCATGCCGTATACCACGGGTACCGGATGCATGCCTACGAATGATTTGTACTTCAGGTCAAGTACAGGCCCGTCAATATAAAATGCATTGGGATTGGGCCTGTCGAGTATAAGCACAGCTATATGGTTTTCGGCACAGGCTTCCATGACCAGGCTTAAGGTGCTTATATAGGTATAGAACCTGGTACCCACGTCCTGGAGGTCGAATACCACCATATCCAGCCCGTCAAGGTCCATGGCTGCAGGTTTTTTCTTTATGCCGTAAAGGGAGATGACCCTTACTCCTGTCTGGGGATCATTATAATCATAGCTTATTACCCCGGCTTCTTCCTTCAGCCTGAAACCATGCTCGGGAGAAAAAACAACCTTTACGGTTATACCTGAATGCAGAAGTGTGTCTACGATATTTGTACTGCCTATGACTGATGAGGCGTTGGCAACAACGCCAATCTTTTTCCCGTGAAGGATCTTGAAATATTTTTCAGTCTGGTAATCGGCCGGCTTCACCTGGGCCATGGACATCCCGCCGCAGGCGGTGATAATCATAATTGAAATGATAAGGAGGATCTTCGTTCTGTTAAGCATGGAATAAGTTTTCTATTTTTGTAAAGATATTTCAATTAACTTGAATACCGATCTCTTTATTGCCCGCCGGATGATCAAAGGCAGCAGGGGTAATTACTCCCGCCCCGTGATCAGGATTTCCATATTGTCTATTGCGTTGAGCCTGACCATTATGTTCGTTTCAATAGCAATACTCACCGGTTTCCAGCAGGAAATCCGCGATAAAGTTATAGGATTTGCTGGACATATCCAGGTCACAAGGTTTTCGGAAAACACGAGCCTAGTGCCATTCCCTGTCGAAAAGCAGCAGCCTTTCCTTCCCGCACTCCGGCTTCATCCGAAAATAAACCATATCCAGGTTTATGCTACCAAGGCGGGGATCATAAGAACTTCGGGACAGATACAGGGAGTAGTGCTGAAAGGGGTAGGCGACGATTATGACTGGGGCTTTTTCTCAAAAAGGATGGTGCAGGGACATATTCCGTCGTATTCCGACACCGCACAGAAGAATGATGTAATCATTTCAAGGTCCCTGGCCGACCTTCTGGAAATGAAAGTAAATGACCCTGTGAGGATGTACTTCATCGTAGGGGATCATACTGTGGGAAGGAAATTCAGGGTGGCGGGGATCTATGAAACAGGTCTTGACGAGTTCGACAAACTGTATGTCATCGGGAACCTGGTCCACATACAGAAAATAAATGGCTGGAATGCCGGTCAGGTGGGAGGTTTTGAGATAGTGCTCAGGGATTTCAGGGATGTGGAGGCAATGGGCAAATATGTATATCACCAGATCGGCTTCCAGCTTGATGCTTCAACGATTTACCAGATGTACCCCCAGATCTTCGACTGGCTTGCGCTCCAGGATATGAACGTGGTGATCATTCTTTCGCTGATGATAGCCGTATCGGCTATTACCATGATATCGACCCTGCTGATACTTATCCTTGAAAGGACTTCGATGATAGGAGTACTGAAGGCGCTGGGGCTTTCAAACCGCCGCACCCGTAAGATCTTTATGTACCATGCCCTTTATATCCTTGGCTGGGGCATAGGTATCGGTAACCTGTTAGGGTTCGTGCTTTGCCTGCTTCAGCTAAAGTTTGGTATCATCGGGCTGCCCCAGGAATCGTATTATGTATCGGTGGTACCGGTTCATCTTGATATTTTTAATATACTGTTGCTCAACGTGATATCTGTTGTTGCCTGCTATCTTATGCTTGTCATACCTTCATTTATTATTACAAAGATTAACCCTGTAAAAGCAATCAGGTTCTCTTAAAAAATGTTAAATTCACAGGCATATCGACCTTAACCCTGAATGATGGGGGAGTATGTTTTTCATTTTGACTACCTTTGCACCTTAATTAAAAATTCCCGCTATTGACTGAAGTCTATCAGAAAATTAAGGAATTGGACGGCAAGCAGCTTTATCACTCCTTCCTTGCCGGTGCCCAAAGGATATTTGAGCAGCAAAAGCTCCTGAATAAAATTAATGTTTTTCCTGTTGCTGATGCCGATACAGGCACCAACCTGGCTTCCACCATGAGATCTATTATGGATGCCATCATCCCCACCGACAATCTCAAACAAACTGCTGTAGCCATGGCCGATGCTGCTCTCAGCGGGGCAAGAGGGAATTCGGGGATCATTTTTGCACAATTCCTTTACGGTTTCAGCAATGAACTGAGTTCATCAAGTACAATGGATATCAAGTCCTTCGCCGAAAGCATGAAGAAGGCTGTGGCCTACGCCTATGATGCCATTGCCAACCCGGTTGAAGGGACCATACTTACAGTCATTAAAGAATGGGCCGAGCATCTCGACAGTATCAAGGACAGGATCGATGATTTCATCCGTCTTCTCATCGAAGCCTACAACAAGGCCCTGGAATCTCTTGCAGGTACTACCAGGAAGCTCGAAGTTCTTGCCAAATCGCATGTTGTGGATGCCGGCGCCAAAGGTTTTGTTTACTTTCTTGAAGGAATAAAGGATTTTTTTACCCTGGGACAGCCCGACACTGCGATCACCTCGCATGCCGACCAGAGTGATTCGGAAGATGTAGAAATTCAGCATGAGGTGATCACATTCAGGTTTTGTACAGAAGCCCTCATCAATGGACAGAATCTCGACCTTAAAAAGATCCGTTCTTACCTGGAGCATTCAGGGGATTCATTGGTTGTTGCCGGATCCCGTACAAAACTAAGGGTCCATATACATACCGACCATCCGATTGAGGTCATGGCCCAACTTCAAAGGTTTGG
Source organism: uncultured Bacteroidales bacterium (assembly GCA_903824935.1). Taxonomy (GTDB): domain Bacteria; phylum Bacteroidota; class Bacteroidia; order Bacteroidales; family FEN-979; genus CAIRDP01. Next base: position 12,324 of record CAIJYT010000230.1, read on the forward strand.
TGAGATTACCTATCAGAAGGTCGACGACATGGTCTTCCAGAACACAATACGTTTGGATCGTAAATCGGATATTGCGCTGATGACCGATTCGACCTGCGATTTGCCGAAAGAACTGATAGAACGCTACCAGATCCATATTGTGCCGCTGAACCTGCATTTCGGGGAAACATATTACATCGACAGGCTTACAATCAATCCTGAGAAATTTTACCAGAGGCTGGAACAATCTGAGGTAAGTCCTACAACATCCCAGCCCTCTGCAAAGGATTTTCAGAATAAATTTGAATACCTGAGCACGAATTATAAAAATATTTTCGGCGTACATCTTTCCTCTGGTTTAAGCGGCACATTCAGTAACTCTTCCATAGCTGCCAGGGATGTTGCTGCACGTTCGGGAAAAAGCATAGAGGTTTTCGATTCAAAGGTTCTTACCGGGGCACTTGGACTGATCATGGTACGTGCGGCACAGGCTATTGAAGACGGCATTACTCCTGAAGAGCTTTCATCCATGATTAAAGGATGGATAGGAAAATCGGGGATCCGGGTCAGCGTGCCCACCCTGAAATATATTATCCGCAGCGGACGTGTCAGCCCGATGAAGAGTTTTATTGCCCGCAAGCTTGACCTGAAACCGATCATCAAACTCAGCGAAGAGGGCAAAGCAGTGCTTTCAGGCAATTCATTCACAACGAATGGATGCCGTAATAAAGTTATACGCGACATGAGCCGCCTGCTCAGTAAGAATAAAATCTGGGAATACACCATCACCCATGCCGGAAACCCTGAAACCGCAAATTTTTATGTAACGGAGATGGAGCGGCTTACAGGGAAGAAACCCTTATACCTTGATCATGTTTCACCGGTACTGGTAGCAAATACAGGCCCGGGAGCAGTCTGCATTTCCTACTTGCTGGAATAATTTTTTTACCTTTGTTTTTTCAAGGTTAATTCCGTTCAAAGCCTGAATTATGCTGACCGAAATCGCATTGCTCATTGTTATTTATGTGAGCCTGATATTTGTTCTTGCGCTCATCGCCGGGGACAATTCAATAGTGGATATCTTCTGGGGACCGGGGTTTATCCTGATAGCCCTGTATTCCCTGATCCAGAACCCGGAACCCGACTTAAGGAAATGGATAGTGACTTTCCTCGTGGCTCTGTGGGGTATCAGGCTTAGTGTGCATGTGTTCCTCAGGAACAGGGGCAGGGGAGAGGATTTCAGATACAGGCAATGGAGAGAGACCTGGAAATTTTTTATTGTCCGCAGCTATTTCCAGATTTTCCTGCTGCAGGGGTTTTTCATGTTCATCATTGCATCCCCGGTTTACTATATTAATTTCTGTTCTAAGGAGCCACTTGGTTTCTGGGACACTCTCGGGCTCGTGGTTTTTGGTATGGGTTTCTTCTTTGAAGCTTTAGCCGACCACCAGCTGTCGGAATTTAAAAAGAAGCCCGAAAACAAGGGAAAGATTATAACCACAGGCCTCTGGGAATTATGCCGCCATCCTAATTATTTCGGTGAAGCCCTCATCTGGTGGGGAATTGCTTTTTACGCCATGAATCTTCCTATGGGCTGGATCACCCTGGTCAGCCCTGTCGTTATAACCCTGCTTTTACGCTTTGTTTCCGGGGTCCCCATGCTGGAGAAAAAATACAGGGGCAGACCCGATTGGGAAGAGTATAAACGGAAGACGGCTGCTTTTGTCCCTAATGTCAAATTTTTATAAACTGCCTATGCTTAACAAATCACTATTGAATCCGCAAAGCATCGTTGTTGTCGGTGGATCAAATGATACCCGTAAACCGGGAGGAGCCATTCTTAAAAACCTTCTCGACAGTAATTATAAGGGCCGGTTATATGTGACAAACCTTAAGGAATCAGAGGTCCAGGGGATCACAAGCTATAAGGACCTGATCGATCTGCCCGATGTGGATCTCGCTATTATTGCGATAGCTGCAAACTGTGTCCCTGAAACAGTTGAATTGCTTGCGTACCGTAAAAATACTCGTGCATTTATCGTGCTTTCGGCCGGGTTCAGCGAAGAAAGCCAGGCTGGTAAAGAGCTTGAGAAACAACTTGTTGAAGCAGTCAACAGCGTTAACGGGGCCCTTATCGGGCCAAACTGCGTTGGTGTTATGACCCCTGACTATACCGGTATCTTTACCCATCCTGTCCCAAAACTGGATCCAAGGGGCTGCGATTTTATTTCGGGTTCCGGTGCCACAGCCTGCTTTATCATGGAGGCAGGCATACCCAACGGTCTCACTTTTGCGAATGTTTTTTCGGTAGGGAACAGCGCGCAGATCGGAGCGGAAGATATCCTTGCTTACCTTGATGAGAATTATGACAGTGGAAGCAGTGCACCGGTCAAACTGCTGTACCTCGAAAATATCACCAAACCTGAGATGCTTCTGAAGCACGCGTCGTCCCTCATAAGGAAAGGCTGCAGGATAGCAGCAATCAAGGCCGGATCTTCCGAAGCAGGCAGCAGAGCGGCATCATCTCATACGGGTGCTCTGGCCAGTCCTGATGTTTCTGTGGATGCATTATTCCGCAAAGCAGGAATCGTTCGCTGCTACGGGAGGGAAGACCTCATCAGCGTTGCATCCATATTCATGTACCCGAAACTGAAAGGGAAGAACATAGCTGTGATCACCCATGCAGGAGGTCCTGCAGTGATGCTTACCGATGCCTTGTCAAACGGGGGAATGTCGGTGCCCCATATAGAAAGTCCTGAAGCGAAAGAACTTCTTTCCCAGCTTTACCCGGGCTCCTCTGTAGGTAATCCTATAGATTTCCTCGCAACCGGCACTGCAAACCAGCTTGGGCTCATCATTGACTATTGCGACAAGCAGTTCAGCGAGATCGACGGCATGGCCGTGATTTTCGGAACACCAGGACTGACCCGTATTTTCGATGTTTACGAGGTGCTGGTTGAGAAGATGAGAACCTCGGTTAAACCCATATTCCCTATTCTTCCTTCTGTTATGACTGCTGCGGAAGAGATCTCTGACTTCCTCGGCAAAGGCAAGACCTTCTTCCCCGATGAAGTCAGTTTTGGAAATGCGCTTTGCAAGGTTTACAACACCAAACAGCTTGCACCCGACGAATTACCCCTGCCTGAGATTGATCAAATCGCAATTAGAAAAATCATTGATGAAGCCCCCAA
>CAIJYT010000231.1 GCA_903824935.1 uncultured Bacteroidales bacterium
CCTGTTCATACGACGGCGAAGATCTTGAGATTGGCTTCAATTCTAAGTTCCTTATGGAAATGCTTGGCAATATTGATGCTGATGAAGTAAGAATGGAAATGTCGGGACCGAACAGGGCCGGGCTTCTTCTGCCTGCCAATGTTGAGAATAAAGAAGAAGATATTCTCATGCTGGTGATGCCGGTCATGCTGAATAAATAATAAGAGAAATTTTCCCCAAAAAAAAAGGCCGTCCTGCAGGACAGCCTTTTTTTTTGCATTCAAAGTAAGTCGGGATTATCCCCTTTTTACATTGATTGCTTTTTTTCCTCTTTTATCTTCTGTAACATCAAAAGAAACGACATCATCCTGTTTAATTTTGTCGATCAGACCACTGACGTGTACAAAAATTTCCTGTTGGTTAGAGTCATCAACGATGAATCCGAAACCTTTTCTTTCATTGAAGAATTTAACTTTACCTGTAGACATAATAACAAATTTTAATTAAATAATCGCCAAAGGTACACAATTAATTATTTACTTTTACAAAAACATTTTTATGAAAGAGATCAGTTTAAACCTCGGTAATCTGAACGAAGTATTTCCCGACGAATTCACACAGGAACAAATAGCTAAGGGTAAGACCCTGTTTTTAAAAAGATTGTCAGAAGGTGCACATAAATTTTATTCCGGTAAGATTCAGACAGTTCCAAAAGCCCCGGTACCCGGTTTTAACTGGTTCAACGTATGGTATACTCCAGGCGTTTCCAAAGTGTCGACCGATATAAGGGACCGCAACGACAGTTCTTTTGAACTGACCAACCGTGGTAACCTGGTCGCGGTGGTGAGCGATTCCACAAGAGTTCTCGGCGACGGTGATTGCACACCCTCGGGAGGTCTGGGTGTTATGGAAGGCAAGGCATTCCTGATGAAATACCTGGGTGGTGTTGATGGCGTAGCACTCTGTATTGACAGTAAGGATGAGAATGGGAAAAATGACCCCGAAAGGATCATCCAATTTGTTAAAATGGTACAGCATAGTTTCGGAGCGATAAACCTTGAAGATATTTCCCAGCCAAACTGCTACAGGGTATTGGATGTGTTGAGGGAAGAATGCGAGATCCCTGTTTGGCATGATGATGCCCAGGGCACAGCGTGTGTCACGCTCGCCGGAGTGATCAATGCTCTGAAACTTGCTGGAAAAAAGATAGGAGATGTGAGGATAGTCCTTAACGGAGCCGGTGCCTCAAACACAACGATTGCACGCTTATTGATTGCCGATGGTGCCGATCCTGCAAAGATGATTTTGTTCGATACTAAAGGCTCTCTTCATCCCGACCGCAAAGATTGCGAATGTGATAAACGATTTTACCGCAAGTGGGAATTATGCCAGTCGACTAACCCCGGGAAGATTCCAACCATTGAAGAAGCCATGAAAAATGCCGATGTGCTTATTTCACTGTCCACACCAGGACCCGATGTGATCAAGCGGCCATGGATAAAGAGTATGGCTTCAAAGTCGGTTGTGTTCTGCTGTGCAAACCCTGTTCCTGAGATATACCCTTATGCGGCCAAGGAAGAAGGTGCTTTTATCGTGGCCACAGGGCGTGGCGATTTTCCCAACCAGGTGAATAATTCCATAGGTTTTCCGGGTATTTTAAAGGGCGCCTTGCTTGTAAGAGCTCGTAAAATAACCGACAATATGGCGATCAGGGCGGCACATTCCCTTGCAGATTATGCCGAAAGCAGAGGAATAAGTCCTGAAAACATCGTACCGAACATGGAAGAAGCCGGGGTATTCCCTCATGAGGCCGCCGATGTGGCTATGCAGGCTATTGCAGACGGCGTTGCACGTATTACCATGACCCGTGAAGAAGCTTTCGAAAAAGCAACAAAAGATATCGAACATTCGCGCTCTCTCACCCGTTCCTTAATGGACAACGGATTTATTGAACAACCACCCATCGAAATGATAAAAGCCGCTTTGACCTGGGCGATAGAGCAAGTCAAATAGCAAATATTGAATATCGAAGATTGATCAACGAATGTCGAATTTCGAAGTGTTACTTCATCATTCAATACTCAATATTCAATATTCGATATTCATTTTTTGGTTCCTTCCTTCCGCAAAACGAGAAGCCTCACCCCATGAGGCAGCACCTTCATCGAAAAATGAGTCTGAACCAGTCCTAGGTCTTTCTGTGTCCATACATCACGCATCATCCATTTGCCTTTGATCCCGAGGTCTTCCAGTCGTACATCCACAGGAAGAGGATTCCCTGTGAGGTTGAAAAGACCGATTGCCTTTGATCCATCTTCAAGGTCCCTGACCCAGATCTGGTATTCATCGGTCTTCAAAGCCCGTCTTGCCTGTTTTCCCAAGGGATCCTGGTTTATGGCAAGTACTTCGTCATTGGTAAGAAGGTTCAGTGTAAAAGCATCAAGCTGGGTAAGATCGCAACCGATAAGCAGAGGGGCGGCCAGCAGAGACCATAAACTGATGTGGGTATACTGTTCATTCGGAGAAAGCCTGGTGTAATGGAGGTTAGGACCCCAGCCTACCCAGCCGACAACAAGCATATCGGGATCGTTCCACCTTCCCGGTGCAGAATAAAGTGAGCAGGAATCCTGTGAAAAGCCGATCCCCGACAGGCTTTCCCAGCTGTCTTCAATATCTCCCGTCGTCCTCCAGGAGTTTCCATCCACCTCATGCCCCCACTTCCACACATCTCCCATTCCATACTGGCAAAGGCTGTAATGAATATCCCGGGTAACTTTCCTAAGGGACTTCTTCATCTCCTGGTAGGGGAATTTTAACTGCCGGTCAGTCGGGTTAGGAGCTATCCCTCCGTAGGAGCACCAGTCGTATTTCAGGTAATCGATACCCCATTCGGCATAATGTTGCGCATCTTTTTCTTCGAAGGTATAACTTCCTTCATAGCCTCCGCAAGTCCTGGGCCCCGGCGATGAATAGATGCCTACCTTAAGCCCCAGCGAATGGATGTAACTGCACATCTCCTTCATGTTCGGGAACTTGGAATTCGGAAGTATGTTCCCGTTCTTGTCATGGATGTCTTCCCAACCGTCATCAATATTGATATAAGTCCACCCATGACTGATCAGCCCGCTGGCAACAAAAGCATCCCCGGCCAGCCTTACTTTTTTATCACTGACACTCAATCCCCATACATTCCAGCTGTTCCATCCCAGGGGTGGTGTGAGGGAAATCAGCTCACCGCATTGTATCGTAAAATCACGTTCTGCACATCCTGTAGCATTTGTTACTTTCAGTTTAACCTTGTATTCTCCTTTTTTTGATATTACCCCTGTGATCATTCCATTGCCGGCATGCAGGTGCAGGCCTTCGGGAAGCCCTTCGGCACTGTATGTAAGAGGAGGTTCTCCCGTGGCAGCGATAGTGTAAAGGAAGGGAGACCTGGGACGCACCCCGAAAACCCTGGCACCATTGATCCTTGGGGCCTTGCCGGGTGCAGGAGTGAGGATGTAGGGCATCTCAAGCACTGCCTTAACTTCCTTCCCGGAAGAATATTCCCTGAAAACAAAAGTTATTGATGCAGGTACAGCATTATCTTTTTTAATATTCACTGTATACTTCGTATGGATGCCGGGTGCCAGGTTCAGCACAGTTTCCTGTTTGAAAAGTTCAAGTCCGTTGTCGCATCGGTTAGCCGCTACCGCAAGCGTACCGCGGAATTCTTCCCTGGAAGATATATTATAAACCTCGAATTGTTTGCTGATCATGGTGTCACCCGAAAAGTTAAAACCACTCTGGCTGAAGTCAAACATGACATGATCGGAAAGATCGATCATGCTTATCTCGAAAGGGCTTGAAAACATTCCGCCTGCCCCGCCCGAATCATATGCCCTTACGGCAATAACATTCTCCTTATCCCAAAGTATACGGGGATCATTGGCAGTGAGGGTGTACCTCCTGGGGGTGTACCATTGGCTTGGACCCTTGAAAAAATCGGGCCTTGGATTGGTCTTGCCTGCAATGGTTTTCCCGTTTTCGCCTATCAGTTCACCGTTCAGGAAAACCTGGTCGTAATCATCTATCTTGCCGAGCTTAATCTGAAGGCTGTCTTTTATAAAAGCATTATCGATCATAGAATGAGGGATCACGACTTTGAATCGGTACCATGCAAAGCCGTCAAGGTTCTTATAACCCTGGTGCTCCCATACATCGGTAGGTTTGATGGATTCCCATTTTGAATCATCAAATGAAGCAACTGACCATGCAACATCATCCCCGGAATGAAATTTCCAGAGACCGGAAATGTCGATTTTATTGACAGGAGCAGTCCTCTGGCAGGAGAGCATGCTTAATACTACCGCTGCAACGAGCCCAATTTTTAAACTCTTCATGATACATGATTTTACCAGGGTGAAACTATAATGTGTTCTCAAAAATAGTGATAATTCAAATCGTTTTAGGTGAACGTAAGATGTATTTGATTAATTTTGCAACATCTTTCACTTTACATTTTCTTTATCACTGCGGATGAGAACGCTGATTAAAAATACGGTTGCCTTGCTACTCCTGCTTCCACTTTTGGCCGGGACGCTTGGTATTTCCGCAAAGCAGCATCGTTGTTCATCAAGTAATAAAACCAGTGTTAAGCTCTTTCCTGAACTTACAGGGCAGGCAGCCAATTGCTGCTGCTCAGGCCAGGAAATGCCTTCAGCTTCCGGCACACTGCCCGTGGATGAAAACCTTGATTCCCCGGATTGCTGCAAAACCATCCACCTGTATTTAAAGACTTCTTTTCAGACAACCCGGGACCAGGCTGAAGCATTGTGCATACCCGGATTCACTGATGTCTGCTTCGACAGGCCTGCTGACCTGAAGTTGAAAAATACTACAGATCTGAAGCTATCCGTTTTTTTTACTGATACCGGGCCGCCTTTGACAGGCCGCCAGAGAGTCATCAGTTTTCACCAGCCCAAAATTCCCTGCCCTGCAAGCTGCATAAGCTAAACCGGGGCTGGTTCTTCCGTCTTCTTTATTGATCGTTGAATTGCCCTGACCGGGATCTGACATGCTTTGAAAGTATGTTATACCCGCTCACTCATCCACCGTACTTCAAACAATAATAAACGATCAGATCATGAACAATAGTTCAATGAACAAAATACCTCTGATTCTCCTTTTTCTGTTTTTCGTTATCAGGACTGCTTTTTCCCAGAACGTATCGGGCTTTGTATTTGAAAAGTCGGGCGGCGGTAAGCAAGGCGCCCTTACCGGTGTCAATGTATACTGGGCCGGAACTACGACGGGAACGGTTACCGATGAAACCGGGAAATTCAGGCTGGCAAGGGTCCCGGGAGGAAATTCAAAACTGGTTGTAAGCCTGCTGGGGTACAGGCGGGATACGATAGAGGTCCTGAAAGACAAGGCTAAACTGAATATAGAGATGCAAGCAGGCGACCGCCAGCTGTCGGAAGTCGAAATAAAGGCGAGGCAGGATAATTCGTTTGTGTCGAAGATGAAGACCCAGGCTACCACGGTTATTAATATAGGTGAACTGCAAAGGGCAGCCTGCTGCAATCTTGCCGAAAGCTTTGAGACCAATGCCTCGGTTGATGTTTCATACAGCGATGCCGTTTCAGGGGCAAGACAGATACAGCTGCTGGGTCTCAGCGGGATCTACAGCCAGATCATGGCCGAAAATGTGCCCCTGATCCGGGGCCTGGCAACACCCTATGGCCTCAATTATGTTCCCGGGCCGTGGATGGAGTCTATCCAGGTGGCCAAAGGCACGTCATCGGTTGTTCAGGGTTATGAATCCATAACAGGGCAGATCAATGTGGAATACAAGAAACCCGAAAACGCCGAGAAGCTATACCTGAATGTATATGGGAACAGCAACCTGAGGTTCGAAGCCAATGCCAGCAGTGCAATAAAGATCACTGATAAGCTGAGCACTTCGCTGCTGGTCCATGCCGATGATTTCAGGTATAAGTTCGACAGGAACGGCGATGGGTTTATGGATCTGCCGAAACTTACCAACATTAACCTTTTTAACCGATGGGATTTTATCAACCCCGGGAAATGGGTATCAAGACTTGGAGTCAAATACATGTATGAGGACAGGAACGGGGGCCAGATGGATTTTGATAAAAGTACATGGAATACCGACACCACGGGTATCACGAACGATACGAAGAAATACGGGATAGGGATCAGGACGAACCGTTTCGAGGCATTCTGGAAAAACGGGGTGTTCTTCAAAGGAGCCGCCCAGTCAAGCCTCGGACTCATCCTGTCTTTCATCAATCATCAGCAGGATGCTTTTTACGGGATCAATCTCTACCATGGGCATGAGCAGAATTTCAATGCGAACCTCATATATACTGCCCAGTTCAATGGTGAAAAGCATAAGATCTCTGCAGGGGCGAGCGGTTTCACCGACAACTATTCCGAGAATTACGTACAAACCAGGCTGGCTTACCGCTATCAGTATCTGCCCGATACCGTGACCCCGACCTATGCTGATAAATTCACCCTGGTAAACGATTCGGTGTATACCTATGTGATGGATCGCAGGGAATGGGCGGCAGGAGCTTTTTTTGAATACACGTTTAACCTGAAGGATAAGTTCACCCTGATCGCAGGTGCGCGAGGTGATTACAACAACCGCTGGGGATTCCTATTCACACCCAGGCTGCATATGAGGGTGACCCTGGCTAAAGGGCTTGCATTGCGAGGTTCTGTAGGGAAGGGATACCGCTCGCCAAACCTCCTTGCCGAAAATTCTCCAATGCTCATCAGCCAGAGGGTGCTGTATTTTGCCCCCGGCCTTACCAATGAGGAAGCCTGGAATTTCGGGCTTAGCCTTACCTGGGATTTCAACCTCTTCAGCCGCAAAGCTGAATTTACTGTCGATGGTTACCGCACCAGTTTTGTGAAACAGACCGTGGTTGACCAGGACAGCCTGCCCAATGCAGTCTTTTTCTATAATCTCAGCGGCCAGTCTTATGCCAATGTGGTGCAGGCCCAGTTCAGTTTCCAGCCGGTGAAGCAATTCACGGTGCTGGCTGCTTTCAGGTATAATGATGTAAAGGTGACCGAAGGGAACAAGCTTGTTCAGAAAGCCCTGGTGAACCAGTACAAGGCATTGCTTACGCTTTCG
>CAIJYT010000232.1 GCA_903824935.1 uncultured Bacteroidales bacterium
AAATAGCGAAATAGCGAAGTAGCGAAATTCTTTTGTCATACATAGATATCTTAAATTTTTACAATACTTATTTAATGCTTAGAATTAATAATTTTAGTTTCGCTACTTCGCTATTTCGCTACTTCGCTATTTAATTTATATGTTCATACGCTTCTTCCGCTCCAGTTTCCCTATCCAGTACCTTGTAATAGCACTGGTCGGGCTCATACTTTGGGGCAAAGCTTTCATTCAGCCTCCTCCTATGCCGGCTCCCGAAGGGCCCGTTCCCTTATATTCCCTTTTATACACCTTATTAAACGGGTTCCCTCACATTGCCGTCATCTTCGCCTTTATCCTGGTATTGATTGAAAGCTGGCTGCTGAACATCCTGTTAAATAAACATGAACTTGTTCTTAAGAACTCATCACTTGCCTCTCTCATTTTTCTTATCATGATGAGTTCCTCACCAATTTACCTCACCCTTAACCCCTTAAACATCACTATACTCACTTCACTCATCATCCTGAATAACCTGATGCTGTCATACAGCAGGGCCGAAGACCTTGACCTCATATTCAGCTCAGGATTCTTTTCAGCGATAGGTTCATTGTTCTATTTCCCTTACGTCCTGATGCTGTTAATAGTCCCTGTAAGTTTCGTGCTGTTCCGTTCCAGTAAATGGAGGGAGTCTTCTGCAGCCCTTATCGGTTTCCTAACTCCTTTCATATTTCTTGCCACCTGGTATTTCCTGACCGACCAGTTAAAGCAACAAGTTGGTGTGTATGCAAAGATGATTTCATCCCTGTTCTTCTACCCTATCCATCTTCATACCGATGACTGGATTATCGGGATATTCACACTCATTCTGGCGATCTGGGGATTATATTACCTGATGAGGGGGCCAATGGAAAAAACTGCCGAGATACGGGCCAAGACCTATCTTGTGGCCTGGCTCATCCTGATCTCATTCCCTTCGGTGGCCTATTCTACAACTCTTGTTGTATTCCACCTGGTCATGCTTTTTCCAACCCTGACCCTCCTTCTTACATCCGCTTTTCTCGGGATAAAGAAAAAACGCTGGGCCGAGATCATCTTCCTTATCTATTTTCTGATGATCCTGGTTAATTCGTATTTTTACAACCCTCAGTAAACGTGTAACTTATGTTACAGGGCTCATTTACAGGTGTTTTAGTTGAGGCAGGAGTTGATGAAGCCGGCAGGGGCTGCCTTGCAGGGCCCGTATTTGCCGCTGTGGTGATATTGCCAAAAGGTTACAGGAATGCAGAGCTGAACGACTCAAAGCAGATTTCGGCAGTGAAACGGGAGCTTCTCAGGAAGCAAATAGAGGAAGACGCCCTGGATTGGGCTCTAGGTATTGTCGACCCTGTGACCATCGATGAAATCAACATCCTCAACGCCTCATTCCTTGCCATGCATCATGCCATCCTGAAGCTGAAACAAAGCCCTGAGCTGATCCTTGTCGACGGGAACCAATTCAAACCGGTGGGCAACATCCGCCATCAATGTATTATTAAAGGGGATGCGAAATTCATGTCAATCGCTGCCGCATCGATCCTGGCCAAGACGTACCGGGATGATCACATGTGCCGGATAGGAAAGGAATTTCCGCAGTATGGCTGGGAAAGAAACAAAGGATATCCAAGCCGTTACCACCGGGATGCAATATACAATTTTGGCCCTTGCGTTCATCACCGCATGAGTTTCAGGTTGTATGAACAGTTAAAACTGGCCTTATGAAGATGTGGAAGACCTGGTACATTGTCGCGGCTGCCGCCGTCATGGTCATCCTGATCTCCTGGGGTATATTTAGCCTTGCCAGGTTCACAAGCCAGCCTGAAGAATCTCCCCTCAATGCAATTCCCGACAACACAGCCCTGATCATCAAGATCAACAAGCCGGGCAACCTTTGGGAAGAACTTAACAGGTCAAGCCTGATCTGGAAATCGCTAAGCCATTATCCCGTAATCAGGGCGATAAAGAACGAGCTGCACCTCTTTGATTCAATCAGCCGCAGGAACGAAAAGATAAACGCCGTGCTTCAGCGATACAACCTGATCGTGACACTCTCGCTTAGTGGGAAGACCAGGTTCGGGGTGGTATTCCTTACTTCAGCTCCCGGCCGTGACCCGGGGCTTGCAGCAGATGGATTTGCAAAGGAGCTGTTCGGTGACTCCGTAAAGATCATGCAGTCACCCTACGCATCTACCAGCATCCGCAGGCTTCAGCTCGGAGAGAAGACATCCCCCTTCTATTATACCATTGTAAAAGGGGTTTTCATCGGGAGTTTTTATGCCGACCTGGTTAAAAAATCGATTGACAGGCTCACCTTCAACACACCGGCCTTCCAGGCATCAGGGTTCCAAAAGGTTGAAGCTCCCTCGGGTAAAAAAGCCGACGCGAACATTTATGTGAATTACCGCATGCTTGCACTTGCTTTGTCGAAGATCTCGAGAACCGAAAACCATATGGCACTGATTCAGCTTGCAAAGCTGGGGTCATGGAGCGGGTTGGATGTGATCATCAAAAAGGATGAGCTCTTCCTTAACGGTTATACTCTGGCAGATGACACAACCCTTCATTACCTGAATCTCTTTACAGGTCAAAAACCACAGGCTGAAGAACTCAGTTCGGTTATCCCTGAGAATATCTCGTGGTTTTCTTTCTTCGGATGGGGAGACCTTACAACCTATTTCGAACGTCTTGAGCTCAGGAACCGCCAGGACGAGCTTGAAGCCGGGAACCAGAATGGACTGAACCGGATGAATAGCAAGTACCGCATCAGTCTTTCCGACTTTTTCCTGCCCTGGATGGGAAAACAGGCCATCGTCTTCGCACAGGAAAGCGATTCAGGCCACGGCAGCGACAGGGTATATGCGGCTTTCCAGGTGAGGGATTCGGTTCTTGTAGTATCCCTCCTCGACAGCCTCAGGATCAGGATGGGGTTGAAAAAGGACTCGGTTAAATACAAGGGATTCAGGATCATCGGGCTGCACTTTAATAATGTCTTGCAGAATCTTTTCGGCAGCCTGTTTGAACCCGCAGGCCAGGCTTATATCACTTTCCTGAACCATGCCCTCGTTTTTGGCCGGGACCCTCAAGCCATCAAGTTCCTGATCGATGAATATATCTCAGGTTATACCCTGGGACAGAATAAAGATTTCCTTGAATTTAAGGGAAAACTCTCTCAGAAGTCGAACATATTCATGTATTTCAACACATTACATGCACCGGGCATTCTTACAAGGATGATGAACGATCCCCTGCTTGCAACCCTGCATCCCTGGCTTGACAGCCTTAAGAAATTCCATCCTGTTGGGATACAGTATACCGCCACGGAAAAAATGTTCTATACGGGCATCTTCATAGGGTACACTCCGAACCTCCAGAAAGAAGGACCCTTACGGTGGAAAGCAAAGCTGGATACAACGGTAACCGGGAGCCCCCAGGTATTAAACACTATGGCAAAAGGAGATCCCACCATCCTTGTAAGGGACACCCTGAACAATATTTACCAGTACGGATCGGACGGCATCCTGAGATGGAAGCTGCATTTCATGGGGAAGATCCTGTCAAAGATACATCCCGTTCTCATACCGGGCAGCGATACCCTCTTTTATTTCTTCAATACCGACTCCCACCTCTACCTGGTCAGGAGCGACGGCCAGCCTGCCAGTAATTATCCGATGAGGTTCCCCATCCCTGCCACGAATCCCCTGACGATAGTGAATTTCAACAAGCAGGGGGACTACAGGATCTTTATCGCATTTAAAGACAAACGCGTATACCAGTTTGACCTCCTCGGGCATTCAGTCATCACCTGGGAAAGACCTCAGCTGAAGGCCGAGATAAAGTATCCGGTGGAGTATATGGTGTCAAATCATAAAGACTTCTTTTTTATCCGTGACAAAGAGAACAACCTGATGATCACCGACAGGCAGGGCCGGCAGAGAATAAAGGTCGCACCTATGTTCAGGCCTGCCGACCATTCAACCTTCTATCCCGTGAGTATGGCACAGAATGGCTTGTTTCTCACCACGGGCTC
>CAIJYT010000233.1 GCA_903824935.1 uncultured Bacteroidales bacterium
CTCAATACCTCCGGGAACAGGGTAAGCCTGGTAATATCCTGCTGATGTCGTCAATGGCGGGGCTTCTGGCACCTGTTTATGTTGCACCTTACGCCGCTTCCAAAGCATACCTTATTGCGCTTGGACGGTCACTCCACAGCGAATTCCGGCCATTTAATATCGGCATTACTGTTTGCTGCTCAGGGATCATCAACACTCCTAAATTCCTCGAAAGCAGTCCGCAGGGGAAAGTGAAGATGGAGGACCCTGCAGGAGTGGCTGCCTTTGCTGTAAAAAATTGCGGAAAAAAGGCGGTCTGCATCCACCGACGCATAAACCGCCTTAATTACTTTATCCTGTCAAGGATACTGACCGCCTCGCTGTCGGCTTATTTCGTGAATACGACGATGCGGAAAATATACCCTACTTTCTCTCGCTGACAGGAATATAGCTATGATCGGGTTCAACAGCTTTGTATGCCGGACGGATGATCCTGCGACCGCTGATCAGTTCCTCGAGGCGGTGCGAACACCATCCCGAGATACGTGAAATAGCGAAGAGGGGTGTAAACAGTTCACGGGGGATCTTAAGACATTCATACACGAAGCCGCTGTAAAAGTCAACATTGGGAGAAATCAGTTTGTCCTTGGTACCTTTGAATTCGTAATAGATCTCAGGTCCTATGCGCTCTATCGCCTCATAAAGGGCCATTTCCTTCTCACGTCCTTTTTCCTTAGAAAGCATCCTTGCCTTTTCCTTCAGTAGAATCGCCCTGGGGTCTGAAACTGTATACACTGCATGGCCGAAACCGTAAATTTTCCCGCTCTTGTCGTAGGCCTCCTTCTTCAGGATCTTCCGCAGGTATTCGGTCACTTCATCATCATTGCTCCAGTTCTTTATATTGGCCTTGAAGTTGTCCATCATATCGATAACCTCGATGTTAGCGCCTCCGTGCAATGGCCCCTTCAGGGAACCGATTGCTGCAACAACGGCCGAATACGTATCGGTGCCGCTCGAGCTTACAACCCTGGTCGTGAAAGTGGAGTTGTTACCGCCGCCATGCTCGGCATGCAGCATAAGACAGAGGTCAAGAAGCTCGGCTTCAAGGGGAGTGTAGTCATTCCCTTTGAGCATATACAGGAAGTTCTCGGCTGAAGACAGTTTCTTGTCGGGGTAGCGTACAGTAAGAGTGTCAAAATAGATCAGATGCCGCATTGCATGATAGGAATACACGGCAATAGTCGGAAATTTCGCAATGAGGCTGATCGACTGCCTTATGACATTCTGTACACTGGTGTCGTCGGCATATTCATCCAGGGTGTATAAAGCAAGGATGGAACGCGCAAGCATATTCATAATGTCCTTTCCCTTCATGGTCAGGATCATGTCCCTGTTGAAATTTTCAGGCAGAGCCCTTTGCTCGGCCAGGCCTTCCGAAAAAACCTTCAGTTCTTCTTCTTTGGGAAGTCTTCCGAAAAGCAGGAGGAATACGGTTTCGTCAAAGCCTGCACGTTTTTCGGCCTGGTTGCCCCTGACCAGGTCGCTGATCTCGATTCCGCG
Organism: uncultured Bacteroidales bacterium; assembly: GCA_903824935.1. GTDB lineage: Bacteria > Bacteroidota > Bacteroidia > Bacteroidales > FEN-979 > CAIRDP01. The sequence continues at coordinate 1,540 of CAIJYT010000233.1, forward strand.
ATAGATCAGCTTGCCGTCAATAGCAACAAGTTTGCCGTCGATTTTTTCATAACCCACCACGCTACCTACCCGGGTAAGGCCGACCAGTACCCCGGTGTGGTCTGCGTTGCGCAGGCCTCGTTTTACATCAAACTGTTTGAACAGTTGTTCCTCTATTGTGCATGAACTTTCCGTTTCAGGAGCGTGTTCTGCAATGAATTTCTGCATGTCCATATCGTAGCGTATTGAATTATTTTATAATTAAACTTCTTTCATATAATTAAGCGCACTGCCGGCTTTGAACCAGTGTATCTGCAAATCGCTGTAGCTGTGGCTGAGATGTATCTCTTCAGAACGTCCGTCGGAATGGTTTATTTTAAGAACCAGGGGTGTGCCCGGGGCAAATGATCCCAGCCCGGTTAACTCAAAGGTATCATCTTCACGGATTTTATCATAGTCGGCAGGGTTGCTGAAAGTGACTGCCAGCATCCCTTGTTTCTTGAGGTTGGTTTCATGTATCCTTGCGAAAGACCTCACCAGAACCACCCTTACCCCGAGATACCTGGGTTCCATGGCAGCATGTTCACGCGAGGACCCTTCACCATAGTTTTCATCTCCAACAACGATGGAAGGAATATTCTGTGCCTTGTAATAACGGGCGGTTTGTGAGACCCCTGAAAATTCGCCTGTAATTCCGTTCTTCACCGAATTGGCCTTACCGTTGAAAGCATTGACAGCGCCCATCAGCAGGTTATCGGATATCTTGTCGAGGTGACCCCGGTATTTGAGCCAGGGCCCGGCCATGGAAATATGATCGGTAGTGCATTTGCCCCTGGCCTTGATTAGCAAACGCATCCCTTTTATGTCGGTCCCGTTCCATTGTTCAAAGGGCTCAAGCAGCTGCAGCCTGTCGGAACCCGGCTTCACTTCTACGTTGATACCTTTCCCGTCGGCGGGGGGAGGAATAAAACCAGGGTCTTTTACATCGAATCCACTGGGAGGTAACTCGTACCCCCGGGGCTCGTCAAGTTTGACCGCTATGCCATCAGCATTCAAAATAGTATCTGTGGCCGGATTGAAGGAAAGCCTTCCTGCAAGGGCCATGGCAGTGACCATTTCGGGGGAAGCGATAAATGCATGAGTCCCTGCATTGCCGTCGTTACGTTTTGCGAAATTCCTGTTGAAGGATGTGACTATTGAATTTTTCCTTTCGGGATCATCCATTTTTCTTGACCATTGACCGATACAGGGACCGCATGCGTTGGCCATGATCACTCCGCCTATCTCATCAAAGGCATCGAGAAGGCCATCCCTCTCGGCGGTGAACCTGATCTGCTCCGAACCAGGGGTTATGATGAAAGACGATTTGACATTCAGTTTCTTCGATTTTGCCTGCCTTGCTATGAAAGCAGCCCTTGAAAGGTCTTCATAAGATGAGTTGGTGCATGAACCGATCAGTCCTACTTCAAGGGTGTCGGGGTAATTGTTCTCCTGAAGAAATGCCTGCAGTTTTGAGATAGGATTAGCCAGATCTGGAGTGAAGGGTCCGTTCACATAGGGTTCAAGTTCCGAGAGGTTTATCTTGATATACTGGTCGTAGTACTTTGCAGGATCTTTTGCGATTTCAGGATCCGGTCTCAGGAAGGCTGCATATTCACTGGCAGTTTCGGCAACAACTTTACGGCCGGTAGCCTCAAGGTAGCGTTTCATGCTTTCATCATAGGGAAATACCGAACAGGTGGCCCCTACTTCGGCGCCCATATTGCATATGGTACCCTTGCCTGTGCAGGACAAAGATTCTGCACCCTCCCCGAAATACTCGATAATGAAACCTGTACCGCCTTTAACGGTAAGCATGCCCGAAAGAACCAGGATGATATCCTTTGGCGAAACCCAGCCGCTCAATTTACCCGTTAGTTCAACCCCCATGATCTTCGGCATCTTGAGCTCAAGAGGAATGCCCGACATCACATCAACTGCGTCGGCCCCGCCTACACCAATAGCCAGCATCCCAAGGCCGCCGGCATTGGGAGTATGGGAATCAGTTCCTATCATCATCTGGCCAGGAAATGCGTAATTCTCAAACACAACCTGGTGAATGATGCCTGCCCCGGGTTTCCAGAAGCCTATGCCGTATTTGGCTGAGACCGACTGAAGAAAATTATATACTTCGGCATTCTGGGACATGGCTGCGGCCAGGTCGGGATTGACACCATCTTTAGAAAGGATGAGATGATCACAATGAACTGTGGATGGAACAGCGGCGGTGGGCCTGCCTGCAGTCATGAATTGAAGCAAAGCCATCTGTGCCGTGGCATCCTGCATAGCAACCCTGTCAATCCTGAAGTTTACGTAATCTTTTCCGCGCTCATAGGGTATGGCAGGGACCTCATCATAAAGATGCCCGTACAGGAATTTTTCGGTGAGGGTGAGCGGGCGGTTTAACAGCGTCCTTGCCTTTTCTGATGACGAACTGATTTTCTGATAGATAGCCTTAACAATATCCAAATTCAATAACATAGTGAAAATATCTTTAATTCGGAATCAAAATTAATAATTTGAATCGATAAATTTGCATATCTGCTTATATGATTCTATTTAAATTTACTGACATGCTGACAGGACTGCTTGATTCATGGAAGATTGCAAAAGAAAAACAGAGACAGGGCATTGCCCTTGATCTTTTATCCGTAGCCGAAGCTGCTGTTGGGAAACTGAAGACATCAGGGGAAGCTTCCCTGACAGGACTAAAACCTGCAAAAGCAAAAGCGATCAGGGATGAGGTAAGCAGGGAAACCTGGTTCGATTTCCTGAATGAGACAGGGAAGCCTGCTTTTCTCCGCTGCCTTGATGCCGGGCAAATGGACCGCTGGGCTGAGACGGTTTTCCTGGTACTTCAGAAAACGCAGTATTCCCTTGATGACCTGGTGAAGCAAAGGGTGGATGAACATCCCCGGCAGGTCATGTTCAAAGATATGTCGGTCACACCAACTGTTGACTGGACCTATGAGCAGATCTACCGCCACCTCAGGGAAATAGCCGCAGTGGTATGCCTGACGGCAGGCGGGGAACCCAGGGTTGCCCTTTACTCGGAGAATTGCGTTGAGGGTGCCTGTGTTGACCTGGCCTGTCTTTGTTCAGGTCTCTTTATATCACCATTCAGCACTCATTTCGGGGCCGAGATACTTGCGCCCTTGTTTGACAAACTCTCAATCAACCTGGCTGTAGCTGACACGCCACAGAGGGTCGCAGTACTCGAGAAGGTCAATGAGATGACTGCTACAAAGTTCAGGATCTTTACCATGACGCCGGGTGTAAAGAAGGCTGCAACTGTAGCTTTCCTGCAGGAAGAATGCAAGAGGATCTCCCGTTCTGAGATAGAAAAGGTGCTTTCTGCCAGGCCCGTCAAACCCACCAGTACCGTTGCCACAACCATGTTTACTTCAGGCAGCACAGGTCTTCCTAAAGGAGTCTCCTTCTCGGTATATAATATTGTTTCAAAACGATTCGCCCGGGCAGCCGCGCTTCCTGAGGCCGGCAATGAAACCTTTCTTTGCTATCTTCCCTTGTTCCATACCTTCGGCCGTTACCTTGAAATGACAGGGACAATTTACTGGCACGGAACTTATGTCTTTGCAGGGAACAATTCGGCAGAAACCCTTTTTACGCTTTTCCCGAAGGTCAATCCCAGCGGCTTTATCAGCATACCTTTGCGCTGGCAGGAACTGTATGAGAAATGCCAGGAGAAGATCAGCGGGATTGAGAGCGCCGACCTGAGGGCAAATGCCCTGGAAGAGGTCCTCGGTAACAGGCTGAAATGGGGGCTCAGCGCTGCAGGCTATCTTGATCCGGCAGTATTCCGTTTTTTCAATGAGCATGGAGTGGCACTTAGCAGTGGTTTTGGCATGACCGAAGCCACAGGCGGCATCACCATGACCCCTCCCTTCCGTTACCAGGATTTCAAGGTGGGCATTCCCCTTCCGGGGGTAAAAACCCGGCTGAATGATAACCGGGAACTTGAAATCAGTGGTCATTATATAGCAAGGTATCTTGAAGATGCACCCCCGGATGGCTGCATCCCCTATCCCATATCCGCAGAAAAAGACTACTGGCTGAAAACCGGTGATGTTTTCATCATCAATAAAGACGGGTACCATGAAATTGTCGACAGGGTCAAGGATATCTATAAAAATAACCGCGGACAGACTGTCGCTCCGCAGGTGATTGAAAAGAAATTCCATCATGTTCCGGGAATAAAAAGCACCTTCGTGGTGGGCGACAATAAACCGTATAATGTACTCCTGATCGCTCCCGATCTTACCGATTCCCTGTTCATTTCCTGTAAAGGTGATAACCTCAGGGAGTATTTCCACCAGATCGTCATGTCGGCAAACAAAGATGTTGCACCTTACGAAAGGGTAGTGAATTTCACGCTTCTCGACAGGGAATTCAGCGCCGATAAAGGAGAATTGACTCCCAAGGGATCCTTCAACAGGAAAATCATTGAAGGAAATTTTTCAAAACTGATAGATTCGCTATATGTAAGCAATACCATTCAGCTTGAAAGGCAGGATATTTCCATTTCAATCCCAAAATGGTTTTACAGGGACCTGGGGATACTCGAAACAGATATAATCCTGGCAAAAGATTGTATAGAGAATAAAAGAACAAGGCAAAAGCTTACAATTAAAAAACGCAAGGCAGGAGGCTGGATCATTGGCGAACTGGTTTACAATATTACCACCAGAATAATTGACCTTGGCTTGTATACCAGGTCGCCTAAACTCTGGACCGGCAATCCGGGGCTTATCACGTTCTGCCCTGTGAAGGAGGGCTGGGATGTTCCTATTAAAGGACTTACCGACAGTATTTACCTGGCCGAGCCAGGGCTTGTGCACGAAAGCGAATGCAAAGTACCTGGCGGCATCAGGGACCAGGCACTTGCCGGTGCAAATCTATTGCTTTGCCAGGCATTGTATGGCCCGGCTGAATCTGCAATCACAGCTATAGCAAAGATTGGCGGGATATTCCAGGAATCTGAGCACAGGCTGGCCGGGGTGATCAGGCTGAGACTTGAAGCGCTTGCTTTTCATCCTGAAGAGGAGATCCGTTGCATGGCATACAGGACTATTTTATTGCATGCACCACAGCCCGAGACCATTTCAAACCTTCCCATGTTCCTTGAGTCGGGTTTATCGTTTCTGAATGAAAAGTCCATCCGGGAGATTGCTTCCTCTAAGATCGGCAAGCACAGGCTTGATGCCCTCAAACAAAGGCTTTATTTCTACCGCACCCATTTTTCCTGGCCTGCCCCTTTGAAAATGCGCCACCAGTTCGAGGATGTGCTGAGGATGCTTTACAATTTTGCACTTCAGCATCTTGATTTTTATGTGCCTGTCAGGGCTGAATTGTCAAGATGGATACTCCACCGCCAGGACCCCTGGCTATCAAAAAAAGCCGAAGATTATTTTTCAAGGCTGGCCCAGGTTTTCGAAAACCATATTGAAGGCAGCCGTCAGCAATACCCCCTGGCGACCTGGAAATCGAAGACAGTATTCGAGCATGGCATACCTGAAACCGACAAAGCAAGGCTTTTGAAGATCTTCCAAACAACTAAGTTCCTTGAAGAAAGCATTGTACTTACTTTCAATGAATGGGATTTTGACCTGAAGGACGTTCCCGCATCGGGTATCTGGATACTCCGGCTTCTTGCATATAAAGAATTCAAACATTACAGGCTCAGCATCAACACAAAGGCAGGGAAGCATTTTGATCTGCATTTTGTGATCAGCAACAACCCTGAGTTCAGGCCGAACCCCGACACTTTTTACTGGCAGGCCTCACTTGCAGGCTTTCCTTTCGGTGCTGCAGTTGCTTCGTTACTGGGAAGCAGCAGGCCCAGCCTGGGGCTTCTCAGCACCCAGTACATAGGCGGGCTTACCGCCTGGGATAAGATCAGGGAGTATGCCGAGATCCACCGCTCATCGGGTTATGTAAGGCCTAATGCATGGAAGAAGGTTTATATCCGCTCCCTTTCAACAGTATTCAAAGCCTGGCACCACAGCGGCTACCAGATCATTCCCGGCGCCATCACACCCACTAATATCTCCATCCCTGAAATGGATTTCAGGGAGTCGGCCGTAATCCTGACCCTCACCGGTTGGTCGCAATACAAAGGCCCGCTTTCACTGGTAAATCCAATGATACAGGATTATTACTGCAAGACCACTGCTTTATACCCCTGGGTGAAAAAGCAGCTCGATATAAACTGGATCTTTGACGCCTGTATTGAAGCTCTGGGGAAGGATGAAGCGCTTGAATTCCTGGGCAGTCTAAAAGAAGAGTTGAAAAAACACAAGATAGTCTGCCATGATGAATCCGGCCTGAAAGACCAGCTTAATAAATACCTGAGCGAAAACATCAGCCGTTACCACCTGCCGCTTTCATTATTTGCAGCCATTGACCAGTATATCGACTGGTACCGCATGAACCCTCTGACCACAGCGGCAGCCAAGGAACAAACCATCATCGAACTCATGGAGTTATTCAGGCTGAATTCGTGGCCCGATATCATCAGGTATTATTTTTACAGGCATACCTATTTCATGGATTCAAGCACGGAAGTCATGGCATTTTTTGACAGCCTGCTTGAGAAAATGCAGGAAAACCAGGAAACACTGCCTATACAGCTGATAGAGCTTTCCGACCTTCAGTCTGCATTATCGGGGGAGGACGATAAAAACATATTCAGCCATATGGTGTTCCCAAGATTGCAAACCGATCAGCATATAGACCTCCATAAGATAGGCGAGCTTTCGAAGGAGCATGTACAGGTGCGTTTCGACATACATGACTCTGACAAGAAACATTACACCCAGTATGAACCTGTGGAACCCAGGGAGATCGGCCAGTTATACCAGATGTTCTTCAGGGAAAATTACCCCAAGGAGATCAGCAAAAAGGACCATCAGCACGTGGTTGCCGACAGCAACGGTAAAATCACAGGAGGGCTTACATGGCACTACCTTGATGAAGAAACTGTGCTGTTTGACGGAATCGTCGTAACTTCGGCCCTCCAGGGAAAAGGCATAGCTGCGGCCATGATTGCCAACTTCTTTGTAAGCATGTCGGCATGCGGGATCAAAACAATCAAGGCACATTTCCTTTTCGGAAATTATTATATGAAACACTTTTTCGAGATCGACAGGAAGTGGGGAGCGCTCGTGAAGGTTTTGTAATGTAGGAGGGACAAATTATTTTGAATAAAGAATATCGATCAACGAATGCTGAATGTTAAAGTAATTAATCGCTAATTGCTCATGGCTTATGGCTTATGGCTCACATCTAGAAGTTAAAACAAATTAATATATAAATTTATGGGAGAGAAGATAACATTGTCAAATGGCCGGCTTGTCGTACCAGAGAACCCGGTTATACCATTTATTGAAGGAGACGGCACAGGGCCGGATATCTGGAATGCGAGCGTGAAGGTGTTCGATGCCGCTGTTGAAAAAGCATATGCAGGCAAGCGAAAGATCGAATGGAAAGAAGTGCTTGCAGGCGAAAAAGCATTCAAACAAACCGGGGAATGGCTGCCCCAGGCCACCCTGGATATTATCAATGAATACATTGTGGCAATAAAAGGTCCTCTTACCACTCCCGTGGGAGGTGGAATACGATCACTCAACGTTGCATTAAGGCAGATCCTTGATCTTTATGTCTGCCTCAGACCGGTAAGATATTTCAAAGGTGTTCCTTCACCGGTAAAGAAGCCTGAACTCACCGACATGGTCATCTTCCGTGAAAATTCAGAAGATATTTATGCAGGTATTGAATGGATGGCAGGGACCCCTGAAGTCAAAAAAATCATGGATTTCATGATCGGTGAAATGGGTGTTAAAAAAATACGTTTCCCCGAAAGTTCATCCATCGGTATTAAACCAGTGTCAAAGGAAGGGACTGAACGTCTTGTAAGGGCAGCCATTCTGTATGCCATCGACAAGAGACGACTGTCGGTAACTATTGTTCACAAAGGGAATATCATGAAATTCACCGAAGGCCAGTTCAAGAATTGGGGCTATGCCCTTGCCGAGAAAGAATTCGGCGACAAGGTCTTTACCTGGGTTCAGTACGACAAGATCAAGGAGCAGGCTGGTGAGCAGGCTGCCGAAGATGCCCAGAAAAAAGCTGTTGCCGAAGGCCGTATAATCATCAAGGATGTAATTGCTGATGCTTTCCTGCAGCAAATCCTCACCAGGCCGGCCGATTATTCAGTTATCGCAACCCTGAACCTCAACGGCGATTATATCTCCGATGCACTTGCTGCCATCGTCGGAGGGATAGGGATTGCTCCCGGTGCCAATATCAATTACGTGACGGGCCATGCTGTTTTTGAAGCCACCCATGGCACAGCTCCCAAGTATGCCAACAAGGACCAGGTAAACCCGGGTTCGTTAATACTTTCAGGGGCGATGATGTTTGAATATATGGGATGGAATGAAGCTGCTGCCCTTATCAACAAAGGGCTTGAAGGTGCCATCAGGAATAAAAGAGTCACTTATGACTTTGAGCGTCTCATGGAGGGAGCAACAAAACTTAAATGCTCCGAGTTCGGGACGGAGATCATAGCAAATATGTAAAAAAGAAGAAGCCGGGCATCACCCGGCTTCTCTTTTAATAAAAACTTGGACATTCCATAGGGCCGCCATACCTTTTCGAGCTGCCGCCTCCGCCTGGAAGCGAGCTGCCGCCTCCTCCGCCTCCTCCGAACAAGGACAACTTGTCGAACTCAAGGATCAGGCTGATTTCATGAGCGCCACCTGTGCCCTGTAAAGCTCCGCTTATCTGGATATCGTATGAATACATGAACTTGATGTTCATATTTTCATAGAAATTGAACTTGTAACCTGCAAGAACTGCACAGGAACTGTTAACCACACCAGTAAGTGTGCTCTTATACCAGCAGCCCAGGTAGATATTGTACTTTAACAGGTTCAGACCAAATTCCAGGGAGTTAAGGTTTGCCTGGTTCATGTATAATCCCCCAACATTGATCTTAAGGGGTTCAGCCGAGCTGGAGTAGATACCATTTGAGGATCCGCCCGGTCCGGTTGAAAATACAAGGTCAAGGTGTCCCACCCACTTCCTGGGATACTGGGATGAGCCTACAGAAAGGAATGATACATCGGGTTTGAAAATATGATCCACTGCAAAACCGAAGTTACCGCTTACGTTTCCTTCACTTGTAGAAAACTGCAATAAACCACCTGCCCCAAAATCGGGTACTACTCTTTTATTGGCATTTAAATCGGTGAAACCGCTCTGGTAGATATTCCCGTACCGGGGATCAAGGCTGCTTGTAAAAACAAGGTCACTTGAACTGATCTGCCTTTGCATAATCCCTGCTTTAACCCCCACCTGGGCAACCATAAAGCTTGTGATAGGAATACGTACCCCAATAGTCAGGGCAGCATTCAGGTTGTTTATCAGTCCGGCGCCGGGATTATCCGATTCAACGACCAAACCAAGCCCACCTGCACCCGGAAGTGCGCGGTCGCCAAGATCAGCTGAAAAATAGTAAGACTTGTAAGCAATAGGTGCCGAAGGCCATTGGTCCCTGAACAGGAACCTGGCACGGACCCCTGTATTTATCCCGGTATAGGCAGGGTTTACGTAAAGCGGAGTGCTGAAGTACTGTGTGTAATTCATGTCCTGTCCCTGGGTGGATGCAAGAGGCAGCATCCAACCAAGAACCAGCAGGCAAAGAATACATAAGAGCTTTTTCATCGAGCTGTATATTAGATTGATTTATTTTATCTTAATAAAGTTACGTTGCCCATCGTACCGCCACTTCCTTTGACGCCGGTATCCGAACCAGTCCATGGGGAATCATCAATAAAGGTTGCACTAACCTTCCAAAGATAATTACCCTGAGACATCACGGTACCATTGAAAGTACCGTCCCAGCCATCGAGCGGAGCTCCGTTGTTATCGAGTTTATTTGATTCCCATAACATATGCCCCCAGCTATCGAAGACCTGGATATGGTAAGTCTTCAGGTTCATACCAACAGGTTTGAATAACCTTACTGCAAGATTTCCACTTTCCGGAGCAAATGCATTGGGTATAAATAATCCTCTGAACAGCACCTTGTACTGATAGAAAGTCGTATCGGTACAACCAAAACTGTTCGTAGAGATCAGCCTGATGGTATAGGTCCCGTCCTCGGTAAAGGTTGCAACAGGGTTCGTATCATTGCTATATTTCCCGTTTCCGAAATCCCAGTTGTATTCCGTAGCTCCTGTGGTATGGTTCTCAAGTTTGATTTTACCCGGTGTGCCATCATACCCGTTGATCAGGGTGAAAGCCGCTACCGGTGTCACATGAACAGTAACCGTTGAATCTATGGTATCCTTGCAACCGAAGTGGTCTGTTACGATAAGACGTACCAGGTAGTTGCCCGGAGTTTTATATTTGAAAACAGGATTCTTCAGTACCGATGAATCTTTAATTGTAGTAGGATCTCCAAAGTGCCATTTCCAGAAGCCTATGGTTGTATCTGCAACCGAGGTTGAATCCCTGAACAAGGTTGGATCACCGGAGCATGCAGCATTATACCTGAAAGCGGCGACCGGTAAACCGTAGACTCTTATCGGTTTTGTCAGAGAGTCCTTACATCCAAAGCGGTTCATGACGACCAGTTTAACATTGAAGGTATCCCTTGTGGCATAAATATGTATAGGATTTTTAAAGGTCGATGTATCCCTTGTTCCCGATATGGGTTCACCGAAGTTCCATTTCCATTTGGATACGGGTTCACCATTGGTGAGAGAGGTATCCCTGAATATTGCCGGCTGATGCAAACAGATCGGTATATCCGAGAATAGGGTCTGGGGAGTCGGGTGGATCACTACCGTCTGTGTCATACTGTCAGGTACATTCACCAGGTTTACCACTGCGTTGATCCACAGTTTGACATGGTAGGTGCCCGGGCTTGTAAATCTATGTCTGACGATGGTAGTATGGTGGGTGTAAGATGTGTCACTGCCGTCATCCCAGGTCCATCTCCAGCTGCTGATTCTAGATACAGGCTGGGAAGTATCGTGGAAGGCCACCAGGTAGTTCTGACATCTCAGGGTATCGGGGTAGGTGTAATCTGCCTTGATACACGGGAGCCTTGTCACACCCTGGGTTATGCTGTCGACACAACCACGGGTATTGGTAATGATAAGCGTCACCTGGTAATTTCCTGTCTGGTGATAGATATGCGAAGTATCACCCGGACCCGGTGCATTGATGATCACATCAGGTGTGCCGTCTCCGAACTTCCACTGCCAGCTGGCAATGGTTCCTGTACCGTAATTACTGGTTGTATCTATGAAGTGCAGCGTACTGTCGCATTGCGGGGCGATGTACTTGAAATGAGGCTTTGGCAAAGCATAAACCTGTACTATTCTAAATACGCTGTCCTTGCAATTATCCGAGTTGAACACTCTCAGTTTCACATAATATAAGCCTGGAGCAGTGAAAATATGAGATGTATTGTAGAGATTCGAATTGTTGGCAGGGCCTGAGTTCGGGTCACCGAAATCCCATCTCGGGGAATATAATGAATCTCCCTTGGCCAGGTTCACCGGGTGGAAATGGGTAGGGTAACCAAAGCATACCGTATCATGGGTATAGGTAAATGCGAAAGCAGCTTTAACCTTAACACTGTCAATCACCGTATCCTTGCATCCGTTCCCGTCGGTAACAATAAGTGTTACCAGATAGGTTGTATCGTATACAGAATATGTATAGGTCGGGTTGGCAACGGTAGATGTTGCCCCGGGCTCGAAAATCCACAAACGGTCGGCAATTACCGTACCGGAAGCCGTGGACTGATCCTGGAAGTTAACCTGTCCTTTGGGGCAGTACTTACTGGTATACTGGAATGCTGCGACAGGCTTGGGATGGACCAAAACGGCCTGTGTTACGCTGTCCTTGCAACCGGCCAGGTTCGTCACTACTTCCTTCACCTGGAAGGTATTGGCAGTGGCATAGGCATGTTTGGGGTTCTGGATCGTAGCCGAGGTGCCATCACCGAAATCCCAGTACCAGGCTACCAGCTGGCTGTTTGGTGCAATGGACAGGTCGGTGAACGTGGTTGAATCCTTCATACAGGCCGCAGAATATGAGAACAAGGCCACAGGTTTCGGGCTGACCGAGATCTGCTTGATGGTATCCTTGGAGCAGTTGTTGGAGTTGGTGACCTGCAGGGATACTGAGTAGGTACCCGGAGTGCTGTAATTATGCGTCGGGTTCTGCATGGTCGAGGTGTTGTTCGGCCCTGAACTAGGTTCACCGAAATTCCACAGCCACGCGGTAATCGTTCCGGCGGATGTTGTGGAATTATCGTGGAACTGGGTCGGGCTGGCAATGCAGGCAGTGTCAAAGGTGAACAGCGGTACTGGCGCTGCATTGACCGTGATATGGTGAGTGAGGGTATCCCAGCATCCCGTGGCATTGGTTACCGTAAGGAAAATCGTGAACGATCCTCCGGCCGAGAAGATATGGATCGGATTCTTCAGGGTCGAGGTGTTATTGGCTCCTGTTGAAGGATCACCGAAATTCCACTCCCAGGTAACGATGGGCGTTCCGCCGTTGGCCTGTGAGAGGTCGTGGAACTGGTTTGGCATGGCAGCACAGGGGCCGGTATCGTTGTTGAAATTGGCGATAGGCCTGTAAGCCACATTGACAGGGATCGTTATGCTATTCGTACAACTGTCGGTAGTGGTGATGGAAAGGACCACATTATAGGTACCCCCGTTGGCATACTTATGCTTCAGGTTCGGTGTTGCTGGCCAGACTACATGAGCCGTTGAATTGTCCCCGAAGTTCCAGTACCAGTCGTGTATGCTACCGTGTCCTGTCGTGGAAAGGTCTGTAAACTGAACCGAATCATTCGAACAGGTCGGTGAAGCGAAACTGAACTGGGCACTGGGGGAATTGTAAACAACTACCTGCTTTATAATTGTGCCGACGCATCCTCCTGCCGTTGTGACTGTAAGTGTCACGTTATAAGTTCCGGAATTGGCATAGGTATAGGTTGGGTTCTGTATGCTTGCAGTACCTCCGTCTCCGAAAGCCCAGGCCCAGGTTATAGGAGCGCCGGTGGAATTGTCGGTAAAAACGGTAGGCGAATTTTTACAAGCGCTGGTTGCTGTGAACAAGGCTGATGGATTGGCAGCAATGGTAACCTGTGCGCTGCTGTCCTTATAACAGCCGCTGGCGTTCGTCACTTTCAGATGAACCTGGTAGTTTGCGGCTGCTGTGAAATTATGAACAGGATTCTGCTGGTGGGAAATATTATTTCCGCCTGAGGCAGGATCTCCGAAGGTCCAGTCCCATTGCGTGATCTGCCCTCCCCCGTTCTGCTGGGAATTATCCTGGAACTGAACAGGCGCAAGAATACACAACTGGGAAGTTGACCAGCTGAAGTTGGAAATAGGATTGTACTGTATCGGAACCGGGATTATCGTTTGGTTGGTACAGCCATCCGAAGTGGTAACGGTCAGCATCACCTGGTAGGTTCCACCGCCGGTATAGGTATGGGTTACACTCGGGGAAGCAGTGGATTGAGTTCCACCGTCTCCAAACACCCATGAGCGGTTTGTTATATACCCGTGAACCGTGGTGGAGATGTCGGTAAATGTAACCGAGCTACCTGCGCATGTAGGTGAGGTATAGCTGAACATGACGTTTGGAGCAGTCCATACATTGACCTGCTTGGTAATAGTGTTGGTGCAACCATGAGAAGTGGTAACAGTCAGGGTAACATTAAACGTTCCGCCTATAGGGTAGGTATAGGTCGGATTCTGAGCGGCAGAAGTTCCGCCGTCGCCGAAATTCCAGGCCCATGCAACGATAGTGCCTGCACCTGCTGCAATGGTTGAATTGTCGGTGAAGGTGGTCGCATTGCCCTGGCATGCGTTGGTCGCTGTAAAGTTGGCCGCAGGGTTGGCAAAAATGGTCACCTGCAAGGAGTCTTTCCCAACACAGCCATCCGCATTGCTTACCGTCAGGTGTACCCAGAAAGTTCCTGCCGCAGAGAAATTATGCACAGGGTTCTGCTGGTTTGAATTGTTCTGGCTTCCTGAACCTGTATCTCCGAAATTCCAGGTCCATTGTGTGATCGGGCCTCCCCCATTTTGCTGGGAGACGTCGTTGAACTGGACGGGAGAAAGTAAACAGGGGGAATTGCTTATCGTAAAATCAGCAAGCGGAGCGAACTGAATGGTCACCGGGATGGTTATACTATTGGTACAGCTGTCGGAAGTTTTCACCGTAAGCACTACATTGTAAATTCCTCCCGCACTATATTGATGCGTGATGGTTGCTGCGCTGGAGTAACCGAAAACACCATCACCGAAAGCCCATATTCTCCTGGCGATATAGCCATGGCCCGTGGTGGACATATCCGTAAACGTGACGGTATTGCCTGCACAGGTCGGTGATGAGAAACTGAATGAGGTGACAGGCAAAGGATAAACCTCGACAGGTAGTGTAGTGTAACCTGTGCATCCGTTTGAGTTGGTTACCGTAAGCGTAACATAATGTATCCCTGCGGTAAGGAACATGTAGGAAGGATTCTGCTGGGCGGCAGTCCCGCCGTCACCAAAGTCCCATGCCCAGGTTACAATGGTACCTGAAGGTGTTGTTGATCCGTCGGTAAATACGGTAAGGTTGCCCAGGCAACTGCTGGCTGCAGTAAAGGCTGCAACTGGCTTGGCATTGACGTTGATATCATGACTTATAGTGTCGGTACATCCATTTGCATTGGTAACCAGCAGGTGAACATGATGGATGCCCGTGGTGGTAAAGGCATGGGTGGGGTTCTGCTGGGGTGAGGAATTGTTCGATCCTGATCCCGGGTCATCGAAGGACCATAACCACTGGGTGATGGTTCCTCCACCGTTGGTTTGTGAATTATCATAAAAATTCACCACCTGGCCGATACAACCTACTCCCAGGTAAGTAAAGCCTGCAATTGGAGCCGAAATACCTGTAACAACCTTGGTTATTGAATCAACACAGCCATCGGATGTTGTTGTGATCAGGGTTACATTATGTGAAAGAACGGCATCAGTATAGGTATAGGTTACAACCGGTCCGTTGGCCGTACCTCCTGCCAAATCACCGAATTTCCAGAACCAGCTGTTAATAAAACTGGTATATCCTGCCGGCACATAAGCCTGGCTTGTGAAGGTGATCTGTGCATGCTGGCAGTAAGGATTTGTATGTATAAAATCAACCACAGGTTTGGGGTTGACTGTCACGGTCTTGGTAATCGATTTGATACATCCGTTTGAATTTACAATAGTCAGAGTAACGGTATGTAATCCTGCAGTGGCAAACAGATGCTGGGGGTTCTGCAGAGGAGAAGTGCCGCCGTCGCCAAAATCCCAGGCCCAGGAAAGAATGCCCGAGGCATTGGGCACCGAGGCATCGGTAAACAGTGTATTGTTGCCCAAACAGGGAGTTGAGAAGGTAAAGTCAGGTGCCGGTAAGGGGTTGACCGTTATTACATGAATTATCGTATCGCTGCAGTTATTCGTATTCTTTACGATGAGGATGACTGTTTTCGGCCCCGGGGTATTATAAGTATGCGAAGGATTCTGGGCGTTGGAAGAATTGAAAGCGCCGGAAGCCGGATCACCGAAATCCCAGGTCCATGCCATGATATTTCCGCCTCCGTTGGTTTGTGAAAGATCCTGGAACTGGACCGCCTGTGGGGAAACGCAGGAATATGTTCCTCCGGTAACCTGAAAATCAGCAACCGGTGAAGCAATCTGAGTAACGTTGATTGTCTTTGACTGCGTACAGCCCCGGTTGGTCGTCACTGTAAGTATCACATTCCATCCCGTTGAACTGTAGGTGGTGTAAATATGAGAGGGGTTCTGTATGGTGGCATGAGGCATGGTTCCGTCACCGAAATCCCAATCCCATGCTACAATGATATCGTTGTAAGGCAAAGGCACTACCGAGAGGTCGGTAAACTGTATTGCTGAGCCGAAGCAGGTGGGTGAACTGAAGGTGAAGTTAGAAATAGGCTGTGGAATGATGCTCACCACATGCTGAATTGATTTGGTACAACCGTTGGTATCGGTAAGGGTCAAGGTTGCCGTGTAGTTGTTAACCGATGGATAGAGATGTGAAATACTCCCGGGAACCGTTGAATTTGTTCCATCACCGAAATCCCACAACCAGGTATAGTTTGCCGGGGGCAGGGTTACTGCATCCGTGGTGAAATTCACGGTATGGTCCAGACAGACATTATTGTTGTACGAGAATTCGACAGGGATGGGAGTATTGATATGTACAGGGATAGTTACAACAGGACTGGGGCAGCTTTCAAGATTTTCCCAGGCCTCCAGGGTAACATTGAAGGTCGTTTTATTGGTAATGAAAGTATGAGTCGGATTTTGAATGCTTGAGGTGTTTGCAGGTCCTGACATAGGATCATCAAAATTCCATGCCCACTGGTAGATAGTTCCCGGAGGAGTAGTATTGGCATAGCTCTGATCCTGGAAATACACGGTCTGCCCGTCGCAGGCCTGGCCCTGGTGCAGGTGGGCGGGATCGCTGAACCATATGAAATTTGCAGTTGGGGCATCAAAGATGGTTACCCATAAACTGAATGTGGCTTCAAGCGGTGTACCTGCATTAAGTACCCTGGTCACGAGGAAAGGTCCCGGTGCAAGATACGTATGCGAGGGGGATGCAGGTACATTGGGGAATACATAATGAGCTGAAGTGCCGTCGCCAAAATCCCAGTCTTCAGTAGTAATCAACCCACCCGGAGGGCAGGGTACAAAGAGAATTGGCACATTCTGGCACTGGTTTGGAGGATTAGCTGTAAAACAGGGCGCAGGCGGCGAACCAAGCATGATCTGGTGCTGAACAGTGTTGGTACATCCCGTGACCATATCGGTAGCAGTGGCAGTAATGGTATACAGTCCGGGGCCCGGATAGGTATGGGTGATTGGTGAACCATAGCCGTTTGCACCATCGCCAAATTGCCAGTTAATATTATTGCCCACATGCTGGGTTGCATTGATCGAAGCTGTAAATATCTGATCGTAAGAGGTAGCCCCCTGTGCAGAAGTAAAGTCAATATCAGGATGGGGGCTTACGATAAGCGGGCTGGTGTTAAGCATTTTCGTATTTGCGCAACCATTCTGGTTGGTAACCGTGAGTGAAACATGATAAGCTCCCGGGCCTGAGAAAAGATGCTGGGGATTCGGATCGGTCGATGTATTGCTCGCCGAAGCCGGATCATCAAAATTCCATAGATAGGAAGCTATGGCACTGCCTGTTAAGGGCGAACTCTTGTCGGTGAACTGAACGAGGTCCCCCGTACAAATAATGGTCGGATAAGAAAAATCCGCCTGTGGAGAAGGCGCTGCCTGTACCGGAACCTGCACCGTTGTATTGGTACATCCGTTAGAGTTCATAACCTGCAGGGTTACAAAATGTGAATTCAGGTCGGCAAAGGTATGTGTCATCGGAACCGGAGGAGGGTTACCAGGAATGGTGAAATGCTGAACACCGGAACCATCACCCCATGTCCACCACCAATCGGTTATCGAACCGGTATTGGAAAGGGACTGATCGGTAAATGTGGTTGGTTCGTTCACACAGGCCTGGGCGAAAGTGAAGGCTGCAGCCGGAACTGTATTGCCAACAACGACCGGAGCCGAGGTTGAATTGGTGCAGTTTATTGTATTGGTAATGGTAAGTGACAGAGTATAAGTACCGGGAGCGGTAAAAGTGTAATTGGCTGTCATCGGACAGGGAATTGTAACCCCGTCGCCTGCATGGTAAAACAAAATACCGTTGATATACCAGTCGCAATATTTTATTTTGATGGTGGCATCAGGGTTGCTTACTGGCTTTGCAAGACTGCCTGTTGCAGAAAAAGTATACTGGTTATAAAGGCAGTTTGGCATGGGGGCGGTAACTGATGTTATGTCGGCAGTAGGTTTGAACTTATCGGGATCTACATATACATAATCAGTGATCGAATCAACCTGGCCTGCAGGGTTCTGAATGGTAAGTGTTACAGGGAAAGTATGAGGGGGGGTATATGCCCCTGTAATAGGGAAAGTATTCTGCTGAGACATTGTTCCCAGGTGGTTGCCTGTTCCGTCACCGAAATTCCATTTATAAACTACTGTTGGGTCATTGGGATGAGTAGACACATTGGGATCGGCCGTGAAGTTCACGATATTATAGTAACAGCCTCCGGTTGGATCGAACTGGTAATAAAAATAGGCATGCAGCAAGGGCTGAAGTGTAATTGTCTTCTGCGCCATAACCCCTATACATCCTGCAACTGCGGAATTGACCTCGGTGATCGACAGGGTAGTGGTCGTAGGTGTGTTTCCCCATACGATCGTTACCTGGTTCGAGGTGTTTGAACCTGAAATAGACCCGCCGGCTGGTGTTGCCCATAGGTAGGTATGCCCAGGTATGGCATTCGTCCA
Organism: uncultured Bacteroidales bacterium; assembly: GCA_903824935.1. Taxonomy (GTDB): domain Bacteria; phylum Bacteroidota; class Bacteroidia; order Bacteroidales; family FEN-979; genus CAIRDP01. The sequence continues at coordinate 20,046 of CAIJYT010000233.1, forward strand.
ATAAGTTACGGTTTGCCCCGCCCTGACGACATCAGGGCCTATTACAACCGGTTGAGTGTCAGGACATGTTTGTGCAAGAAGTGTAGCACGGCAGAGTAGCAGGAACCCGGAAATAAAAATAAGGCGCAATGTTAAATTCCGCATAGGGTTAGAATTAGTAGACATTTACAATAATTAACTTATACTGTTTTAAGTGACAAGAGTTGCAGTTGTATGGTTGCCTGAAATTAATATTTTTTCAGATTCTACAAAAATAAAACTTATTTTCAATTTTTCATCGCTTTCCCATACAACCCTAACAAATAAATTTTGTCTATCCACATGATAATCCATGCAATTTTGATTTTAATTAAATCCTTGTAATTTTGCAAGGCAAGATTTTCCCTATGAAAAAGAACCTCCTGATCCTGGCCGCACTGTTATTTTGTACAGTGTTTGCTTCAACTTCCTGCAAAAAGAATACCACTTCTACTCCTTGCGATGGCAATGGGAGTGTGTGTTTCGAGAATAAAAGAGATTCACTCCTGGTAATAACAATCGTGCAGCTTCACACTACAATTAATCTCAAGCATGATGAGATACAATGCCAAAATTTCTCTGGTGGTTCAACATATACGGTAAAATATTCGGGACCGGCCTATACAGGAAACCTGAAAGATACCACTATCCTTGTTCAAAATTGCGATAATAAGCTGGTAATCATTTACCCACCAGTTAAAAAATAGGCTTATTCGTCGAATTTAACCTTGGTCAGGTAGAATATAAATCTTTTATTGTTGCTCTCAAGGGCAACATTTTTTATTTCCTGGAACCCATAGCAAAGAAAATACTGGTCGTACCAGGGCGTAATACCGCTTCTGGTCTCAGCCACCAGTTTGTCATCAGGATATCTGGATTCCATTTTGCTGAATTCAAGGTTGCCGGTAACCTCTTCATTCCTGATGATCTTTGAACCAATCTTGCCAGCGGCGGAATAGGCTAACAGGAATTTATCACCAAGTCTGTGTGTAACCACTTTTGGGCTAAGGTCTGCAGCTACAAGATCCCTGATCTCCAATGCATTATCCCAAAGCATCTGGCCTTCCTGATTATATGAAGTGACCATAGCCCCTGTAAACCTGTACCCATCGAATACCGAATAGGAATTCGTGAATGGCCGTCCGTAAAAATCAAAATCCGTAAAATTTTCAACATGGTACTGATGGTAAAATACCTCTGTAACCAGCATGAAATTTCCATCTTTTTCAATCGGTTCATCATTGGAAACACTGAAGTCTACCGAATACTCCCCAATATTTTTATTTTTCTTCAATGCTTTTTTCTTCAGATCCATAAGATCTTTGGTGCTCAGGAAGGCATTGATGTTCTTAAGTTCCAAAAAATTATAAAAATTCAGATTTTTCTGGACACCTGAAGTGATCAGGCTGGTAAAGATCCCTGTCGATTCATCCTGTTCCTTGTTTTTTTGCGACGAACCCCCTTTAAGCCGGTACGTTCCAATCACCAGGTCATCCCCTTTACCGTTCGGCACCGCCCTGAATCCTGTAAACTCCCTGTCATCGTTGATAGTGCTTATCTTAACAGCCAGCCTCACTTTGCCTGTGGTATCGAAGACCTCGTACCAATGCTCAGCTTCCTTTTTGCTGATCATTTTAGTCACTATGGCTTTCAGACAGGAAGTAACAGAATCTGTTTTAAACCACTGGAACAATGACGGGACTTGCTGATCGACCAGGAACCCTTTGGTGTGATTTGATTTCAGGTCAAGAATTTCAACCGCCGCCTGCCCGCTTTTCTGGTTTAGCGCCAGGAATGCATTCCGGCCAACGACCTGGAAAAAAACAGGCTCGGTGTTGGCCGGTACTCTTGAGAGGTTAGGGATGAAACTCCCATGGCTGAGGGCAATCCTTATGATCTCCAAAGGCTGATCCTCGCTTTTCTGCTTCCCTTTATAGACGAAAACCAGGCAGAGCGTATCCCTGGTAATGAGGCTGAACCTGTAATCAAGGTCAGTCAGAAGAGGAAAACTTTTTACCCAGACCTGCCTCAGATCTTTGTTATACCACGAAAAATACCACTTAACATGAAGGGCATCTGCATTCTCAACACTTTTAAAGAAGATCATCGCCCCTGCCGTTCCGCACGCAATGGCCCTGTATGATTCCTGGTCGGTCTTTGCTGCGATCTCAATTCTCGCAGCCTCGGTTTCTTTGCCTTCATTTATTTGCTGGGCCTCAAGTACGACAGGAGAAAAAATAAGTGAGAGTGCAAAAAGGATCAGGTTTCTCATCGGAGAAGGTTTACCCCGCAAAAATAACGAAAAAGCTTCCTCACTTTAAAACCAATTTAGCAATCCCTAATATGTTCTTTTGTTTATCACGGAGGATGGCTACGCAGATACCATCCCGGCAGTTGTTCGGCTGCAAGTCGGCCCCGGTCCCGCTGAAGCTTTGTTCCCATATCATCCGGCCATCCATTGAAAACAAAATCAGGATCTTATCTCCAAATTCAGGGCAATAAACCGTGATCCGTTTTCCGGGAAGGCAAATGAAACTCACAGCCTGGCTGATGCCTTTTCCCCCAGTAGTATCATCAATTCCAACTCCTGCCTGGCAAGAAGTCCAGAAGATATTGTCAATGCATACCTGGCCCGAGTTAAGACTGTCGGCCTGCCTGAATTCGATGATAAAATCGCCCTGCTGGTTCACTGCAATGCTGTCTGACGAATACACGTTGGCGGTATCAGAACTCCCTCCCGCACTGACCACGTTGATCACAGACCCATCCAGGTTGGGGGCAGTCGAAGCCGCCACCAGCGCGGAA
>CAIJYT010000234.1 GCA_903824935.1 uncultured Bacteroidales bacterium
ATGCAGGCTTTGGAGTAGGCCCTACGGGACTAGCAGTATATCTCGATTTCAAGGATTCCATCAAACGCCTCGGCAAGCATGTGATTGAAGAGCGCTACGGCAACCTTTTCCAGATGTATGAAAAAATAGTGGATGAAAATCCATATGAAAACCCCATGATGATATACCCGGCTGTTCATTATGCTATGGGCGGATTATGGGTTGACTATGAACTGATGTCGACCGTTACCGGCTTGTTTGTTGCCGGCGAAGCCAACTTCAGTGATCACGGCGCCAACCGCCTGGGGGCATCAGCCCTCATGCAGGGCCTGGCCGACGGTTATTTCGTTCTTCCGTATACGGTACAGAACTACTTATCAGCAGAGATCAAAACACCTAGAATGTCTACCGACAAAACTGAATTTGAAGAAGCCGAGAAAAGAGTACAGGATCGTATCAATAAGCTGATGTCAATACAGGGAACCCATAGCGTTGACCATTTCCACAAGGAACTGGGCAAGATCATGTGGGAGCATGTGGGGATGGGGCGCACAAAGGAAGGCCTCACCCAGGGCATTGCTCTCATCCGTGAACTGCGCAAGAAGTTCTGGAGCGATCTGCGTATCCCCGGCAAGCCCGACGAACTGAACGTGGAACTTGAAAAAGCAAACCGTGTTGCCGATTTCCTGGAAATGGGCGAACTGCTGGCTATTGACGCCCTTAACCGCAACGAAAGCTGCGGCGGGCATTTCCGCGAAGAATACCAGACTCCCGAAGGCGAGTGCCTGCGTGATGATGAGAATTATAAATATGTTGCAGCCTGGGAATATATCAAAGAAGGCGAGTTTCAGCTTCACAAGGAGCCGCTGGTTTATGAAGAAACAGAAGTGAAAGCACGTAATTATAAATAACGAAGGGCAGCGATAGATTTCACTATTTCGCCATTTCGCTATTTCGCTATTTAAATTTAAAAATATGAACTTAACGCTGAAGATCTGGAGGCAGAAAGATGCCAAGTCAAAGGGAAAATTCGTGACCTATAGTCTCGAAGGGATTTCCCCGAACTGTTCTTTCCTGGAGATGCTCGATATCCTGAATGAGAGCCTAATTCAGAAGAATGAAGAACCTGTTGTGTTTGACCACGACTGCCGTGAAGGTATCTGCGGGATGTGCAGCCTTTATATCAACGGCCGTCCGCACGGCCCTGATGACGCTGTGACCGCCTGCCAGCTTCATATGCGTAAGTTCAAAGACGGAGATACAATTACTGTGGAACCCTGGCGCGCCAAGCCTTTCCCTGTAATCAGCGATCTCATGGTCGACCGCACAGCCTTCGACAAAATCATACAGGAAGGCGGATACGTTTCGGTAAACACCGGCGGAGCCATGGAAGCCAACCATATCCTTATCCCCAAACCTGCAGCAGAACTCTCAATGGATGCTGCAGCCTGCATAGGATGCGGCGCCTGCGTGGCGGCCTGCAAGAATGCTTCTGCAATGCTCTTCGTTTCGGCCAAAGTGTCGCAGTTTGCTTACCTGCCACAAGGCCGTCCCGAAGCTAAGGCAAGGGTTACCAAAATGGTGAAAATGATGGACGAACTCGGGTTTGGAAACTGCACCAATACTTACGCCTGTGAGGCCGAATGCCCAAAAAGCATATCCCGTTCCAACATCGCACGCATGAACCTTGAGTTCATCTGCGCAAAGGCTGCCTGGGAATAAACCTTATTTGAAATCAATCTGATTTAAACACTTTAAGGGAATAAACCTGCGATCAACAACTTTCTTCCTACACTTACTTATTCCCGTTTGTCCACTATTTTAGGTCGGGATACTTTTGCTGCAGAAATTTAGATAACAGCAAAAATGAAACCCATGAACCTGATAAAAAAGAATATCCTGAGAGCAGCTGCAGTAATGATGATAATAATCTCAGCATCCTCCTGCCAGAAAGCCAGCCTGAATGCTCCCGACCAAACGGTCAACACACAATCTCTTAAAGTAAGCCCGTCGTTCGACTGGAAAACTTCCAGGGAAATTATGATGAGCATTACAGGGATGAAAGAAATCAGTCCTGACGTTAAAAATACCCTTTATATAAAGTCATCAAAAGGGGATCTTATTTTTAAAGATTATTTCCAGATGAATTCTGATTATACCTTCAAATTCGTTGTTCCTACAACCGAAACAAGTGTAACTCTTGTTTACGGTAAGAAAACTTACACTGCAGCTTTGACTTCTTCAGTATTATCATTTAATTACGTCACCGTTCAATAATAACAATATGAAAAGATTTACAATAATCATATCGCTTTTAGCTTCGGCTTTCCTGGGATTTACCCAGACCGTTACCAATGATTTCGAGCAGGGAAGCAAGGAATACTATACTAATTCATGCTGGTCAATGGAAGGACTTTCCATGATCAACAACTCCCCGATAAGCGGCACCTGGTCCATCAGAAGCGCATCATTATCAGGTTCCGAGTCAAATGCAAACAGGATGGCTTCACCCTGGGTGAAATTCACAGGTTCGGGAAACTTCACGTTCAAACATAAGCTTACCGCTTTCTCAGGTACCTGGAAAAGTGTTACGGTAAGGCTTAGCAACAACAATGATACAACCACTATTCTTCTTTACGCTTATAACTACCAGAAACCCGGCGATGTCAACAGGGTGATCAGCGTTTCTGTTCCGGTTAACGTGAGTGGCATATACAAGGTTAACTGGAAAATGAGCGGTGCTGGCGGCGGCGATGACCGTATCATGCTCGACGACATCAGCATACCCGGAACCTACTGGTCGGATCCTTCGGAAGACTGCGAGCCGTTGAAAACTGTCATCGTGGACTCTGATAAAGACGGCGTGCCCGACGATCAGGATGATTATCCCAACGACCCATACAGGGCTTATAACAACTATTACCCTGCATCAGATACCGGGACCATCGCTTTTGAAGACAACTGGCCCAGTTACGGCGATTATGACATGAACGACCTGGTTATGGGTTATAAATTCAAGGTAGTTTCCAATGCACAGCATAACGTGGTTGAAGTATATGCAACGATGATCCTTCGCGCAAACGGCGCTTCAATGGACGACGGGTTCGGTTTTCAGTTCCCTAACGTAAATCCGAATTCAGTAATATCTGTAACAGGAACGGGAAACCATACAGGTTATACCATTAAATCGAATGGTACTGAGACTGGGAATGCTTCGGATGCAACTTTCATCGTATTTGACAAATCACACAGGTACATGTCGGAATGGAATACGATCAAAACCGTTGCGGCCGTTAGCGCTGTACCCTTCAACATCTACATTAAATTCATGAACAACAACAACCCGGGATCCGGAGGAGCAGTAAATATCAACACCCTGAATATTTCGGGCTGGAATCCATTCCTGGTCGTAAACCAGCAAAGGGGACGCGAGATACATCTTCCGAACTACCAGCCCACCGATATGGCTGACCAGAGTTTGTTCAGGACAGGCAGTGACGATACCCAGCCGGGCATCGGCAAGTATTACAAATCGCCTACAAACCTTCCCTGGGCCCTCGATATTTTCGGCAAGTTCTCTTATCCGGCCGAAAGACAGGATATTTCAGGTGCATACCTTCACTTTGGCGAATGGGTTCAGTCAAGCGGATCATCCTATCCCGACTGGTGGTCAAACACAGGCGGCAGTTACAGAAATAATTCGCTGATCTATTAAAAAAACATTTCACTTTTCAAGGCATGGGGGATCTATTAAAAAGATCCCCCATGTTTATTTTTAATGGGCTTATCTTTGCAGTTCCTTATGATAAAGAACCCGGCCCGTTATATCCTTGTAATCCTTCTCATTCTCTGCGGATGCATTGCTCATGCACAGAGAACGCTCAGCGGTCACGTCACCGATAAGGAAACCGGGGAATCCCTGCCTGGAGCAACCGTTTTTCTTCCTGACCTTAAAACCGGCACCATAACCGATAAAGACGGCCTGTACAAACTTCGCAACCTGCCAAATTCCAATATCGTCGTCCAGGTTAGCTATATAGGTTACAAAGCCGAAGTTACCAAGGTCGACCTCGGGGAGGTGCATGAAAAGGATTTTCAACTCGGTGAGTCGGCAATCGAAGCCAAAGAAGTGGTGGTTACAGGAAATGCCCTCACATCCGAAAACGACAGGAGCAGCATATCCATTACACCGATAAACAAGGAAATGTTGCTCACCATGCCATCCACAAACCTTATAAACTCAATATCAACCATACCCGGAGTTTCAGAGATAACGACAGGCGGTGAGATCTCGAAACCGGTGATACGCGGCCTGGGCTATAACCGCATTGTCACCCTTAACGAAGGAGTGAGGCAGGAAGGGAACCAGTGGGGTGATGAACACGGAATCGAGATCGACCAGTTCTCTGCCGACCGCATAGAGGTGTTGAAAGGCCCAGCCTCGCTGTTCTACGGCTCGGATGCTATGGGCGGAGTGATCAACATCCTCGAACAAACCCCTGCCAGGCCCGGTGTTATCGAGGGTGAATGGGTTTCGCAGGCTTCTACGAACGACAGGCTTTTAAGCAACTCCCTGATGCTTGAAGGAAACCAGGATGGCTGGATCTGGAGGGTCAGGGGGACTTATAAAACCGCGGCTTCCTATCGCACTCCAACCGAATGGGTCTATAATTCGGGGTTTGATGAAAAAAATTATTCAGTCACGGCAGGGGTTGTAAAACGCTGGGGTTACTCCCACCTTCACTTCAGCTCCTTCAATACAAAGATCGGGATGATCGACGGCACCCGCGACTCGGCAACAATGCAGTTTATTGATTACCTGGGCAATATAGTACAGGAGAGCAAAGCAAAAAGCAGGTCGATCGATGTTCCTTTCCAGGTGGTGAACCACAACAAGATCTCGTCGGTTACCAACCTGCTCATCAATGACAACCAGGTGAAGATCAGCCTGGGTTACCAGTGGAATGACCGCAAGGAATATGGCGAAACCCCCGATGCTCCGGGCCTGTTCTTTCATCTCGACACCTGGACCTATGAAGCGCGGTATACCCGTCTTCTCTTTGAGTCGCTTGAGCTGGTAGGGGGAGTATCGGGCATGACGCAGTATAACCGCAACCATGGGTCGGCTTACCTTATCCCTGATTTCGATCTACAGGATTGGGGAGGGTTTGTTTATATGAAAAAGACCTGGGAGAAGTTTACTTTCAACCTTGGCCTGAGGTACGACTTCAGGCATATTACAGCTTACCCGCTATACCTGGATTCGCTTGGGCATTCAGCGCCATCGGGTGATACCCTCTTCAGGGCCTTCAGCCGTGATTTCTCGGCGTTTACGGGATCTACCGGCATGACTTTCAGGCTGAATAAAGCTGTCAACTTCAAATTCAATGTAGGGCGCGGATTTCGTGCTCCGAATATTTCCGAGCTCAGCGCCAATGGCCTTCATGAAGGCACGTTCAGGTACGAGATCGGGAACCCTCACCTGAACCCCGAAACAAGCCTGCAGATTGACGGCGAGATCGCCTGGGATACAAAGTACCTGAACCTCTCGTTCAACGGCTATTACAACATCATCGACAATTTCATTTATTACAGGAACCTCAACGGGGAGAAAAAGGAGGTGAATGGGGTCTGGTATCCCGTTTACCGTTATGAACAGGGCAATTCACTGCTGAAAGGATTTGAAATCGAGCTGGATGTTCATCCGCTTGAAGCCCTGCATTTCGACAATAACCTGGATTATGTGTGGGGAGGCAATCTTTCAACCGGCATTCCCCTGCCATTCATTCCTGCACTTCATCTCACCGACCAGGTGAAATGGACATTTAAAACACGAAAGACCAGTGTTTTGAAACAGCCCTATATACAACTTGAGCTGGAGACCCATTTTGCACAGGACAGGATAGATGAGTTTGAGACCACCAGCCCGGGTTATGTGCTACTGAATTTTAATGTGGGTACGAAACTCAGGGTGCAGAACCAGAGCTGGACCTTTTATATCAGCGGCAAAAATGTGACGGATGTGGCATATTACGATCACCTCAGCAGGCTTAAGGAAGTAGGGATTTATAATATGGGCAGGCGGATCACATTCGGCCTTGTTATCCCGTTCGGAATATATCACAAGAAGGAGAATTAAGGGGAGGTGATTTTGCTTATTTTAGCTGTCTCATTTGATGTGGTAAGTAATGCGTTTCAGTGAAATCCCCGGCCAGCAGGCGATAAAAGATAAACTCATACGTACGGTCAGCGACCAGCGGGTGAGCCATGCACAGCTTTTCTACGGCCCCGACAGCTCGGCAAAGCTGGCGCTGGCGATTGCTTATGCACAGTATATCAACTGCAAGAACCGGAAGACAGGGATGCAAGATGCAGGATACGGTTCACGAGTCACGGATCACGATTCACGGTTCACGGATCACGATTCCTGCGGCGTTTGCCCTTCCTGCATAAAATACCAGAAACTCATCCACCCCGACCTTCACTTTATCTACCCGGTTGCGACTACCAAGAAAGTCACCAAAAAGCCCCAGAGCAGGCTGTTCGCCCAAGACTGGCGGAAGTTCATCCTCCAGAGGCCATTCCCGGTGAATCTCCAGGACTGGTACGATTTCATCGGCATTGAAAATAAACAGGGAATTATCAATGTGGAGGACTGTAATGAGATCATCAGCACCCTCAGCTATAAATCCTACGAATCGGAGTACAAGGTCATGATCATCTGGATGGTCGAGAAGCTGTTTCACTCAGCGGCCCCGAAGATCCTGAAGATCCTCGAGGAACCGCCTGAGAAAACGCTCTTCCTCCTGATCTCCGAAGACCCAGACTCAATCATCAGCACGATAAAATCAAGATGCCTGATGGTGAGGATACCTCCCGACAGGCATATTGCAGGCCACGAAGAGGAAGCCCGCGAAAACCAGTACCTGGGTAATTTCACGACCTGGATGCGTAATTGCTATTCCATGAAAGTGCCTGAACTCATCAGTTTTTCAGCTGATATGGCAAAATCGGGAAGGGAGAGGCAGAAGGCATTCCTGTTCTACGGCCTGCATATACTCGAACTTTGTCCGGCAGTCGTCAACGGCCAGGCCGGCAGGCTCAACTGCGATGCCGAAGAAGCAAAATTCCTTGAGAACTTCGCCCCTATCATAGCTACCGCCGGCCTGGCCGGGTTCTATGACCTCTTCAACAACGCAATCTATCATGTGGAGCGCAATGCATATGCCCCTGCATTGTTCCTCGACCTATCCCTGAGAATTCTGCGTCTTTTTAAACCGAATTTCGTACCTTTGTAATGGAATCCAGGGGCAATGTCCCGGTCCCGGCCTCAGAAACGGTAAGGCGGGTGATATATCCCTGGTGATTCAAGTCAATGGAAGAAAACACAGACCAGGTTAACGAAGAAGAAGAGAACCCCGAGCTGGATCAGGAACCACAATCCGACAACAGCGCGATTTACGAGGCATTCCGGCGTAAAAAAGACACCGAGGAGGAACTGCCCCAGGTTGAAATTGTGCCCGGTACCGAACCTGAACTTGAATTCGGTGGCTCCACTTACGATTCCTCCAAAAATCCTTTCCTGTCGCGCGGCTGCTGCGGCGCTCCCGAACCCCACCAAAAAAACAACGGAGTTTACCAGCACCGATGCAGTAAATTCGACACCTACGACTGGATAAAGACCATTCCGCTTCCTGCCGGCTATATCCCTTCGGATATCGTCGAAGTCAGGTTCAAGAACAGCCGCAAGGATTTCTTCCGCGTCCCCTCCGATGTAGTCCTGGAAACAGGCGATATCGTTGCCGTTGAAGCATCACCAGGTCATGACATAGGCATTGTCACCATATCGGGCGAGCTCGTCCGCTTCCAGCTTAAAAAGAAGAGTATCGACCCCAACTCCCAGGAGATCCGCAAAGTATACCGCAGGGCCCGGCTGGCAGACATTGAAAAATGGGTCTCAGCCGTGGAAGGCGAAACACCAACCATGTTCAGGTCGAGGGAGATCGCCGATAAACTCGGCCTCCAGATGAAGATCAACGACGTTGAATACCAGGGCGATAACACCAAAGCTATTTTTTATTATACTGCGGAAGACAGGGTAGATTTCCGCGAACTGATCAAGGTCCTTGCCGACGAATTTCACGTAAGGATTGAGATGCGCCAGATTGGTGCAAGGCAGGAAGCAAGCCGCCTCGGCGGGCTCGGTACCTGCGGCAGGGAACTCTGCTGTTCAACCTGGCTCAGCGAATTCTGCTCAGTCTCGACCAATACCGCGAGGGTGCAGCAGCTCTCGCTCAACCCCCAGAAACTGGCAGGACAGTGCGGGAAACTCAAATGCTGCCTCAATTACGAGTACGACACTTACATGGATGCCATCAAGGATTTCCCCAATACCGATATCCGCCTTAAAACTGCTAAAGGTGATGCCATCCACCAGAAATCCGATATCTTCGGGCAGATCATGTGGTACTCCTATGCTAATGATTATCAGAACCTGCTCGCCATCCCCCTTAAAAATGTTCTTCATATCATTGACGAGAACAAACAGGGACTCATCCCCGAAAGTCTTGAGGAATTCGCAAATATTACTGAACAAAAGCGTGAGTTTGACAACGGGATAAGCCAGGACGACCTTACCCGTTTCGATCACCTTTAAATACCTGCCCCCGGTATGCGTTTAAAGCTTTCTGCCTTATTTCTAATGCCCGGGATCGTTCTGATCCTTTGCTCCTGCAATTCAAACCGTTTCTTCCGCGAAACACACCGCATCCCCGACGGAAAATGGGATAACAAGGAAAAAATCACCTTCTCCGTCACCATCCCCGACACTTCAAAAACGTTTTCTTTATATATAGATATACGGAATGATGTGAATTATCCGTTTGCCAATATATTTATGTTCCTCGATACCCGCTTCCCCGACGGAAAGATCGCCAGGGATACCGTAGAATGCCAGCTTGCCGATTATGACGGACGCTGGCTGGGCAAAGGGGCCGGCAGTATAAAATACAACCGCTTTCTCTTCCAGAAAGGGGTGAGGTTCAGGCAAAAAGGCCAGTATTCCTTTACGTTTGAACAGGCTATGCGGATAAGCGAATTGTACGGCATCAGGGATGTAGGTCTTGAAATTGAACTATGAGCGGGATAGATCATATTCCAATTTTACAAAACAGGGAAAATAAACCGAAAACAGTGAATCCGAAGAGATTTGTGCTTTACTTCTGGATTGCCTACGTTGTAAGCATCACCATTGTTGTGCTGTTCTTTGTAAGTGTGGCTATGGGCCTTTTCGGCAGCATGCCAAGCTTCCAGGACCTTGAAAACCCCAAGAGCAGCCTGGCTACCGAGATCCTGAGCGAAGACGGCAAACTGCTGGGGAAATATTATTTCGAGAACCGTTCCAACACCCATTTCCAGGAACTTTCGCCAAACGTGATCAACGCCCTCATCGCCACCGAGGATGCCCGTTTCTATGAGCATTCAGGCATTGATTTCAGGGCCATTTTCCGCGTGTTCCTGGGTATGGCCACCGGTACATCCAAAGGAGGAGGCAGCACCATCACCCAGCAGCTTGCAAAAAACCTCTTCCCGCGTAAATTAAACCGCACTTTCGGCGAGACAGTGATGATCAAATTCAAGGAATGGATCACCGCCATTAAACTCGAACGTAACTATTCCAAAGAGGAGATCCTTGCCATGTATCTTAACACGGTGGATTTCGGATCCCAGAGTTTCGGCATCAAATCCGCTGCCAAGACCTTTTTCAACAAAGAGCCTGATCAGCTGAATCCCGAAGAAGCAGCTCTCCTGATCGGCGTATTGAAAGCCCCAACGTATTTCAGCCCGGTAAGGAACCCGGCAAGGGCCATAGAACGCAGGAATACCGTGCTTTACCAGATGCAGAGGTACGACTACCTCACCAAAACCGAATACGACTCCCTGAGGGCAGTGCCCCTTAACATGGAGAATTACCGCATCCAGGACCATACCACGGGTCTTGCCACCTACTTCAGGGAATACCTCCGCGGCTATCTTACCGAATGGTGCAACACCCATAAAAAGGAGGACGGAAGCGAATACAGCCTCTATCGCGATGGTTTGAGGGTTCATACAACCATCAATTACAAGATGCAGGAATATGCCGAAAAAGCTGTTGCCGCCTACCTCGGCAAGGAACTTCAGCCTGCTTTCTTCGCTCACTGGAAAGGTGTCCCCACCGCTCCGTTCGTCTTTGAAAAGGAGGATGAGCGCAAGGAGATCAACAACCTGCTGATCTCATCGATGAGGCGCACCGACCGTTATGCCAGCATGAAAGCCCAGGGATATAAGGAGCCCGACATCATCAGTGAATTCAAGGTGAAGACAAGGATGAAAGTGTTCTCCTGGAAAGGCGAAAGGGATACCGTGATGACTCCCTTCGATTCCATCAGGTATTATAAGTTCTTCCTGCAATCGGGGCTTATGTCAATGGATCCCCATACCGGCTATGTGAAAGCCTATGTCGGAGGGATAGACTACCTGCACTTCCAGTACGACCATGTGAAATTCGCAAAGCGACAGGTTGGCTCCACATTTAAACCTTTCCTTTATACTCTGGCTATGCAGGAGGGAGAATCTCCCTGCGCAAGATACCCGAATGTTCAACCGGTGATCGAACTTGACAACGGCACGGTATGGGCTCCTGAAAACACCAGTGAAGAAAGGCGGGGCGAACAGGTCACCCTCAAATGGGCCCTCGCCAATTCGAACAACTGGATCTCAGGCCAGCTTATCCGCAAATATTCCCCGGCTGCTGTTGTGGCAATGGCTCATAAAATGGGAGTTACCAGCGATATCCCGGCGGTCTATTCGATAGCCCTCGGCTCATGCGACATCTCCCTGTACGAGATGGTCGGCGCTATGAGCACATTTGCCGATAAAGGTGTGTTCACCGAACCCATTTTCATTACCAAAATTGAAGACAAGGACGGGAACCTCATCCAGGAATTCAGACCAAAGAAACAGGAAGCCATCAGTGAAGAAACCGCTTACCTTATGCTACAGCTGATGCAGGGTGTGGTAAAATACGGCACAGGCATAAGGCTGAAATACAAGTACGGCTTTGACAATCCAATTGCCGGTAAGACCGGCACCACCCAGAACCAGAGCGACGGATGGTTCATGGGCATCACTCCCGATCTTGTGAGCGGGGTATGGGTCGGATGTGAAGACCGCTCAGCACATTTCCGCACCCTTGCCCTCGGACAGGGCGCCAATACAGCCCTTCCAATCTGGGCCCTTTATATGGAACAGGTATACGCCGATCCCAGCCTGCATATCGTTAAGATCAAGGACTTCGATCCTCCCAAAAAACCTCTTGAAGTTGACTTTGACTGCGGCGACGAGGAAAATGCAATTGCCAGCCCCGGCGGAAATAAAGAGGTGAAGAAAAAGAAGAAAAAAGCAGTGATTGATATGGACGAATTCTGAGCCGTGACCCGTTACTGGTTTACGGATCACGATTCACGATTCACGATTCACGATTCACGGTTCACGATTCACGATTCACGATTCACGATTCACGGTTCACGGTTCACGATTCACGATTCACG
>CAIJYT010000235.1 GCA_903824935.1 uncultured Bacteroidales bacterium
CTTCTTCATAGCTGCCCTTTTTCGTCCTTCCGAGGTTTACCATGGCCTTGACATAGCCGGTTTTAACTTCCATGACTACAAGGCAGCCGTGGTCGGCGCTGTCGGCAACAAGTTCTTTCCTGAGGGCAGCTTCGGCCATGTCCTGAAGCTCAATGTCAATGGTGGTGACAATATCAAGGCCGTTCTGTGGTTCAACCTGACTTTCTATATCGACAGGCATCCAGTTACTGCCCCCGGTACGTCGCATCAGCCTGGAACCTCCTACGCCCTCCAGGTCCTTTGTGAACTTGCCCTCAAGGCCAACGTAAACCTTGTTTGCACCTTCGCCTTTTTCATATCCAATGATCCTTTTTGCCAGCGATTTATATGGAAGGTCCCTGTCCCACTGGGGAATTACGATGAGCCCCCCCTTGTATTTGCCTCTTTTGAATATCGGGAATGTGCGTATCTTTTTAAGTTCCGGATAAGTCACATCACGCTTGATGAGGAAATAACGGTCCTGGTTCCTGCGGGCTTCCCATAAACGGTCTTTGATCTGAATGGGCGACTGGTCCTTCGACATTTTTGAAAGGCATATGGCCAGCGAATCAACCCCGTTTTTAAACACTTCATCGGTCAGGGAATCTGCATAAAGGTCCATCCTGAGTTCGAAAATCGGTATTGAGACTGCCAGCAGGGTCCCGTCATCCGAAAGTATGTTACCGCGGATGGCATCTATGGGAAATACCTTCATCTCCTGTTTTTTAGCCATCTCAAGCAATTGCTTCTTTTCGAAATTCTGGATGTAAAAAGCTCTTCCCAGGACTGCCAGGCCAAAAAGCAGTATACCTATATATACCAGGTACACTCTTGTCAATATGCCTTTCCTTATATCCTGGGTCATCTGTTTGCAATTTGAATGGAATCACCCGAGTAAAAGATCTTAAAAGGAGGGATGATAGTTTCTTTAAGACCTATCGCCTGGGTTCTTTTGTTCAGTTCCGATTGCTTGCTTTCGAACATCAGTGAGGAACGGGCGGTGATGTACTCGAAACGAAGTTCCTTAAGCTGGGTTTTCGTTGTCTCTATCTGCTTGTACATCCTGTCGGTATTATAGGTGTTGGAGATGTAAAGCAAAGTCAGGATGCCCAGGTAGATCAGGAAGGGCACATTGTTCACAACACTGTTCTTCGACAGGTAATCGCCGCCAAGAACTTCCTGAACCCTCTTCCTGCCTTTATGTAACTTCTTCGCGGGTTTGGCAGCCTGCTTACTTTCGGGTTCAGTCTTCTCAGATTCAGGAGCCGGCTCTTCGGCGGGATGAGTAGTATAGGAAATATCCTGCCATTCATTCCCGGCCTGATCCCCCTTCATCTTATTTGCCCTGTACTCACTCATTCTATCTTTTTTTCGCTACTTCTTTTCAGCCACCCTTAGCCTTGCGCTCCTTGCCCGGCTGTTCTGCCCCACTTCCTCTTCCCCCGCAACTACTGCTTTCTTTGTTATAGCTTTCCAGGGGGATAGTACATTGCCATAGAAATCCTTTTTCAGATCACCTTCGAAATTCCCAGTCCTGAAAAAGTTCTTGACCATTTTGTCTTCAAGGGAGTGGTAACTGATCACCGCAAGCCTTCCTTCGGTCTTCAGTAATTCCAGGCTGTTCTTAAGGAAGTCCTCAAGGGCTTCCATTTCCTGGTTGACTTCAATACGCAACGCCTGAAAAACCTGCGCCAGGTATTTGTTTTCTTTTCCCCTTTCGGCGCAGGTTTTGGCAATGACAACAAGCTCAGTCGTGGTTGCAATCTCTTTTTCTTTCCTTGCAGTGATAATCCTGGATGAAAGTTTTTTTGCATTCAGTATTTCCCCGTAAAGGCGGAATATCCCGCACAGTTTCACTTCAGGATAAGTATTGATGACAGTTTGGGCGGTTACGGGCTTGCGGCGGTCCATGCGCATGTCAAGAGCCCCTTCACTTCGTGTTGAGAACCCTCTTTCGGGAACATCGATCTGGTGCGATGAAACACCCAGGTCGGCCAGGATGCCATCTACATTAATCTGTTTGTGAAGACGGAGGAAGTTCTTCATAAACCTGAAGTTGTGGTTTACGAAAGTGAAACGGGGATCTTCTATTACGTTCCTGGCAGAATCCTCATCCTGGTCAAAAGCAATCAGCCTTCCGCCTTCAAGCCTCTTCAGGATTTCCCTGGCATGCCCGCCACCCCCAAAGGTTGCGTCAACATAAACACCCTCCGGCCTGATGCCGAGAAGTTCCATGCTTTCGTTGAGCAGTACGGGCTTATGATACATCGTCGCTATTGTCGGTTTTGTCTTGTTTGCCCATAACCTCTTCTGCCAGAATTGAGAAATCTGCAGGTTCGTCGGTCAGGAGTTTTTCATACCTATCCCTGGCCCAGACTTCAATTCGGTTGGAAAATGCAAACAGGACGACATCGCGTACGATACCGGCATAGCTTAACAGCGACTTTGGGAGAAGCAGTCGGCTGGCATTGTCTAGTGTGAGTTCCGTTGCACCGCGGTAAAAATACCTGACGAAATCCCTGTTCTTCCGGTTGTACAGGTTAAGGTGGTTGATCTCTTCACTGATGCTTTTCCATTCATTCATTGGATACAACACCAGGCAGTTCTCAAACCCCCTGTTGATGACAAACCTGTCCTGAGCTTCCGGCGAGATCTGCTTTTTCAGACCCGACGGAAGGATGACACGGCTTTTTTCATCAAGCCTGCACTCAAATTCACCGATAAGATTGGTTACTGGGGTCATTTGTTTATTTCAACGGTGCTAATATACGGTCAATATTCCCACTTTTACCCACTTTCACCCACTAGTGTTAATAACTTCTTTTTATTAACATTGTTGTACGGGGGTTTAAAAAAATAGTTACGTTTTAAAAGGCTTATGAGAGTAAGAAAAGATAAAATTATATAAAAAGTGGGTTCTGGTGGGGGAAATTATTCCAAAACCTGATTGTTAACAAAATGCAGGATGCAAGATGCGGGATGCAGGATGAAGTTGGATTGGTGATCTTTTATAGGTAATGGGAAAGATTCTTACCGCTGCCCTGGCCTGGTTATAATGAATTTGCCGCAGGCCCTTCTGACGGGTGAGGGAAGTGAAAATTCTGCCAGGTAGATCCCTTCAGGCAGATCACTGATGTTAACAGGTTGTGAAGGACGATAATCCATTTGCCGGACTCCCGTGCCGAACACATTGTATATAATCAGTATTCCCGGCTCCCGGGTATCCGAAGCATTAAGAAGCGAACTTTGCCCGTCTTTCAGCAGTTCGATTTTAATTTCACCTGCTGCAGGGTTCGGATATATTTTAAGTGTTAAAGCAGCAGGTTCCCTCCTGATCTCAGCTATGCCGGGTATCCTTCCGCGGGTGAAATAATTGAGGCCGCCGCTGAAATTTCCGCAGACCATATCATAATAAAGGGGATCGCTGAGATTGGCAAGGAATCCCGAGGACCTCCATCCTATTCTCAGGCTGTCGGCAGGCAGCCCTGTAAAGGTTAGCAGAGAATCTATAGCAGTAAACTTCCCGTTAAGGTTTCCGTCTATCTTCGAGTAAAGATGCATAATACCTTCCTCCGAACCGGCAAGCAGGTATGTCCTGTTGTTTTTCCTGAAGAAATAAGGCGTGCAGTTTCCGTAATACGAAAGGTTATGGTTCGTGACATCCACCCCTCCGAGGCTGTCGCGGACAAAGGTGAATTTCGGGTTGCCGGTGCTTCCTGTATTCCTGAAATACTGTATTGTGCCATCCTGCTGGCCAATGACCAGGTCGGGGAGGCCGTCACGGTCAAGGTCGAAGAACTGGGGTGCACTGAACGCCTTGGTTTTGATCTGCTGGTAATTTTTCTGAGGACTGCCGTAAACGGGAATCCCGGCGCTGTCGCCCCTGCCCTGGAAAAAGACGAGGCTGCCTTCTTCGCAACCGCATACAAGGTCAGCGATGCCGTCGTTATCGAGATCGGCAAATGCAGGGTAAAGGCCATGCACATTGAGCCGGGAAGCATTGGCAAGATCAGTAGTCAGCAATTCGAACCCGGGTGAAAAGCTGCTTCCTGTATTTTTCAGATATGCAAGGGAGGAGGTATAATAGGAATTAAGGTAAGCACCCTGGTAATTTGAAGAATCATAATATCCATAATTTCCTGCAACTATATCAGGCAGCCCGTCATTGTTCAGGTCAACAGCCACAGGAGAGGAAGCCGTGCCGAAATCCAGCATGTCGGCCTGAAACAGATCATAGGTCCGGAACACAAAATGAGGATTGGAATTGGTCCCGGTATTTTTATAGAACCAGCAGCTCTTTTTATTTTCAGCATGATAATATGCAGGATCGAAAGGTGATACCACCAGGTCTTTCAACCCGTCATTATCCAGGTCGATGAACGAAAGAACCGGGAATGAAAACAGCTTTATGCTGTGGTCGTATGAAGGGAAGAGGCTGTCGAGGCTAACCATCAGGGCCGAATCAACAGTGCCCCCGTTGATAAGCGAAATGAGGTTGGGAAAATCCACATCCCCCACGACCAGGTCGGTGAGCCCGTCTCCGTTCAGGTCATTGGCCAGCATAGTGGAACCGGTATGCTTGGGAGGGGAGGAGCCATCCGCAGTCACAAGAACATTATTTATTTTATACGGACAGGCTGCATTAAGTGTAATATGATTGCCGCCTTCACTTTCCTTGAACTTCCCCCAGCAATGGTCGGTAAGCCGGTAATCCAGACTGTCGCAATTCCCGAAAGTCTCCATCGAAAGGTTCTTATGATATTCGACATACGAACCAAGTCCGAAAAAAGTTAAAAGGTCAAGGTCGCCGTCCCCGTCAATGTCGGCAATAGCGGGATAATCGGCAGATGTGACAAGTATCCCTACAAAACCTGTATAATACCACGATTGAAGCAGGTTGGTCTGGAGATGGAAACTCAGGTTGCCCGAGGAGGTGTTCCTGAATACCCTGACTCCACCGTTTGCGTAAGTGAAGATGTCCATCTTCCCGTCACAGTTGTAATCGGCAGTGATAACCCATTCCTGCATTTCGGGAAGCTGGGCCTCATATTCGGGGGCATAACGGTAGTTGATCCCCGCGCCTCCCAGGTTTATGAAAGTGAGCTTGCGGTTGCCATGCCTGTCAAAGATCAAAAGGTCGTTCAGCCCGTCAAGGTTGAGGTCAATGGCGCAAAACTGGCAGGAATTCAACCCCCCGGCCCAGGTGTATTTTAAATTGCCGGAAGGAATGGTTTGACCGTTTGCCAGCGGGATGCAGGATATCAGGATAAAAACTGATGCAAGATGCAGGATCAGTTTCTTCATTAATGCATATGGATTCAGAGCTGTCGTCACATTCGCAAAATTACCCAAGAATTAACTACTTTTGTCTTCAAATCAGAATAATGCCGAGAATTCTTGTTATCGACGACGAGCAAAGTATACTCAGCACCCTTCGCGAGATCCTCGAATATGAAAAATTCAGGGTCGATGAAGCGAAGGATGGTACCGAGGGGCTGAAGCTTGCCAGGGAGCATCATTACGATGCCATTCTCTGCGATATCAAAATGCCGAAGATGGATGGCATTGAGGTGCTGAGCCAGCTGCTGAGTTTTTCCGAGACCCCGGTCATCATGATCTCGGGGCATGGGACTATTGAAACAGCAGTGGAAGCAATCCGCAAAGGGGCATATGACTATATTGCCAAACCGCTTGACCTTAACCGCCTGCTGGTGACCCTCAGGAATGCCATGGACAAGGGAAGGTTGCTGGATGAAACGAAACAGCTCCGCAGGAAAGTGGGGATGAATTATGAGATGGTTGGTGAGTCGGAAGCCATGAAGGGTATACAGGAGATGATCCGAAAGGTGGCTCCCACCGATGCAAGGGTGCTGATAACCGGGGAGAACGGAACAGGTAAAGAGCTCGTTGCAAGACATATTCATGCTCTGAGCAACAGGGCCGACGGGCCATTCGTCGAAGTGAACTGCGCAGCAATTCCATCGGAGCTAATCGAGAGCAATCTCTTCGGGCATGAAAAAGGCTCGTTCACATCGGCAGTGAAACAACATAAAGGCGATTTTGAGCAAGCCGACGGCGGTACGATATTCCTCGACGAAATAGGCGACATGAGCCTTTCGGCCCAGTCGAAGGTCCTAAGGGTGCTGCAGGACAACAAGATCACCCGCGTAGGAGGTGAAAAGGAAATTTCGGTTGATGTGAGGGTGATAGCAGCAACGAATAAAAATCTGAAAGAGGAGGTGCTGAATAAAAATTTCAGGGAAGACCTTTATCACCGGCTTAGCGTTATAATCATTGATGTGCCTCCATTGAGCAAAAGAGTGGAGGACATCAACCTGCTCGTCAGGCATTTCATCGCCCAGGCTTGCAACCAGCAGGGAAAACCATTGCTTGAGGTTGAACAGGATTCCCTTGACGAACTTGGCAGGATGAAATGGACAGGGAATATCCGTGAGCTGAAAAATGTTGCGGAGCGGCTTGTCATCCTCTGCGAAGGCAGTGTAAAGAGCGAAGACATCCGGCGGTACGCCAGTCCATTATATTGATCTTACCAAACCAATAACCATTAAGAATGATCTCCGGCAAATTCTTCAAGTCTTCACTGATTTACACGGTTATCGGCGCCCTGCCTTATACAACGGGAGTCATCCTGATACCTTTTTTTACAAATTACCTCACGCATGAACAGTTTGGTGTCAATGCCATCTATTTTACCTTCCTCTATATTATCCAGCTGATCGCATCTGCCGGCCTCGATACGTATATCGGGATAAACTATTTTCAGTTCAAGGATGACCGAAAAAATTTAAGCGAATTCATAGGTACTGTGCTGATAGTGCTGATAACCCTGGGGACTGCGGTTTTTTTCATCATGATGGCAGGAGGCAGCATTTTATTTAAACTGATATTCAGGGGAGATGTTTTGCTTCAGTTCTTTCCTTTCGGGATGATCACCGTGATTACCGCTATCATGAACGGTATTTTCAAGACCTATTCAAACCTCCTCGTAAATCAGCAGCGCTCCACGGTTTTCTTCTGGCTGAACATTTCCAACTTTGTTATCATTCTTGCCGCCTCTCTGGGAATACTATACCTCTACCCGAAAACTCTTAATGGCCCTATCCTGGGAAGGTTGATCCCTGCAGTTATCTCCTGCATGTTTTCGGTGATCCTGATGACAAAGGAATTCGGTTTTAAATTCAACCGCAAACACCTTGACGGCATGCTCGCATTCTGCGGACCTATGATAGTTTACGGACTGATGATATGGATAGTGAATTACATCGACCGGTATATCATCAAATACCTTATGGTTGACCCTACCTATGTGGGCATTTTTGATCTTGCGGTGAAACTCACCATGGGAATCGGTCTTTTGCATATAGGGCTTGTCAATACAATACAACCCAAGGTTTTTGGAATATGGAAAGATCAAAATCTGCATAGCAGCACTCCTGAAGTGAACAGGTATTATAATGGTTTTACTGCAATTACCCTGCTGGTTCTTCCCCTGGTGACTATCATTTGTCCTCTTGTGATCCCTTTAGTGGTTAAGGATCATCTTTATTACCAGGCTTTCGCTTTCATCGGTATATTGTGCCTTGGCTATGCAACAAGCCCAGCATTCTACCTTTTTCTTGCTCCTTTGTTTTATTTTAAGAAGACAAAAGTGCTGCCGAAAGTGTTCTTTTATTCCGCTGTTATCCAGGTCATTATGAGCACCTTTATGATATGGAAATTCGGACTGATGGGGGCCGTAATAGCAAACTTCCTCATTAAACCAGTGCAGGCCTTTTTCCTTTATACGGAAAGCCGGAAGTTCTTTGATTTTAAACTGAACGCCTGGAAGCTTATTTACTCACCACTAATCATCATTGTGACGGGATTAATCCTATATGTTTTTTCGGCTGACAAAACTGGTATTAAGCCTGCAATTATCCAGCTTCTCATAACCATTGTACTGGTTTATTTTACTTATAGAAAGGAACTTTTAAAAACCTTACGGGCTGTTGTCCGGCCGGGTTGAAGAAGAAAGCAAATCCGGTAAAGAATGCAAAGAAAAATTAAATGGAATTCAAAAATTAAGACATGAGACAAGTAATTTATCAGGTGATTTATTCTCCCTGGATCAATCCGGTATTAAGGACCATTAATAAACTCAGTTCAAAACTTATTCCCGGGCTACCCAAAATTCCACCTTCGGGAACTATGAAAATCAACACCGATAAAGGGATTCTCAGGATCAGTACGAATCAGACCAATTACCTTACTCATCTCCTCTTCTGGGAAGGTTATAAAAATTTCGAATACACCGATCTGTTCGTTGACCTGATCAAGAACGTCAGCAGCTTTTATGATATTGGGGCTAACATAGGCTATTATTCCCTGCTTGCATCCATCGAAAATCCTGCTATTCAGGTTTACAGCTTTGAGCCGGCAACCGGTCCTCTGTATTATCTTCGTGAAAATGTCAGGATCAACAGCTTCAGGAATATTCAGGTTGAACCTATTGCTCTTTCTCATCTTGCAGAAGGCGAGATAGATTTTTACGAAATAAAGAACAAGAAATACTCTTATCTTGAGCATAATCTTGCAGGGGAGAGTAATGCTGGCAGTCAGACAACCGGAAGAAATTTTGTTATCGACAAAGTACCTACCACAACCCTCGACAATTTTGCTTCGGCTCATCCCGAACACCCGGTTGAACTGATCAAGATGGATACAGAGGGAACCGAACACCTGATCCTCTCACACGCTGGCAAGGTTCTTAGCGAACAGAAACCTGTTATCATCTGCGAGACCTTGTTCAACACCATAGAAAAGGATCTGGAAAAGATCATGCTGGATCATGGTTATAAGTTTTATAATCATGTCCCCGGGGGGCTTGTTCATGTTGAAACCATTAAGCGGAAGGTTGATAACGGTGTAAGGAACTGTTTCTTTGTCCATCCTGAAAGGTTCCATCTGATTGAAAAATACATTCTGAAAAAGTAGCAGAAACGCGTATGCTTCGCAGGAATACCAGATAAAACATTTCCTGATAATGAAATTGATACAGTAACAATAATATCATATTCAAAAAACCCCGGCTTGAAGTCTAAGATCATCTATATAGTGGCATTACATTCCTCGTTCGTTGATCTTGACATGACGATATTATCAAAACGTTATACGGTAATACTCAATTCGTATAAATGGCAGCAGAAATTTTTGATGCCTGTCTTTATGTTCCGTCAATTAAGGGTTTTATTAAAGCATGCCTTTTCAACCAAACTGATCTTCATTTCTTCCGGAGGTAACTGGTCAGTAATCCCTGTTGTTTTTGGTAAATTGTTCTCAATCCCGGTATTTATCGTTCTGAACGGTTCAGACTGCGCTTCCATGCCATTCGTGAATTTTGGCAACCTGAGGAAGTTCCTGATGAGGAATTCCTGCAGGTTGTCATATGAACTTGCCGGGATGCTGCTTCCGGTCAGCGAATCACTGGTGATGACAAAAAACACTTACTATTCCAGGGAACATCCTTTTTTTCAGGGATATAAATTTTTCTTTCCTCATGTTAAAACAAAATACCAGGTGATTTTTAACGGGCTGGATGAAGTATTCTGGAGTAAGGATGATAAAGCAGAAAGAGAAAATAAATCATTTTTCTCTGTTTTTTCGCCTAATCAATACATCCTGAAAGGCGGTGACCTCATCGTTGCTATGGCAAAACGTTTCCCCGATTGCACTTTTTATATTGCAGGATTGAAAGAGCCTCCTCAGGTTTCAGGGCTAAGTTCGAATGTTTTTTTTCTTGGGTTTTTATCTCCGGGGGAACTCAAAGCATATTTTAATAAATGCCAGTTCCATTTCCAGTTGTCGATTTATGAGGGGTTTGGATTAACATTGTGCGAAGCCATGCTTTGTGAGTGCATCCCCATCGGGTCGGATGTCAATTTCATACCCGGTATCATCGGTGATGCGGGATTTATTCTTAAACACCGGGATGAAGGTCTGCTTGAAGAACTGATAAGGCAGGCTCTTCAATGTGAAAATAAAGCAGAACTTGGTGAAAATGCACGTCAAAGGATCATCGATAATTTTGGAATAGAAAAAAGAGAGCAACAGCTGTTTTCATTAATAGACGGGCTTTAATTTTTTTGTCTGATTTCTTTTTGCACATTACAAAAAGCAAGAAAGGATATTTTTTTTTCTTTATCTTTGGATTTGCTAATTCATCTTGCCATGAGACGGCGGTTGATCCCGGCAGTACTTTTACTCCTGCTGACAATAAATTCTCTTAAAGGCCAGGTCAATATCAATTTTATATCCCCTGATACTGCCTGTGTTGCTGCTACGATAAACATCACTAATCTCACCACAGGCGGCACAACCTATTACTGGAATTTTTGCACCGGTGATGCAAACACCAACCCCACCGGTGTCAATATAGGGAACCCCGGGGGTCTTCTCAGCATCCCGACATATATAACCCTGGTAAAACAGGATAATGACTGTTTTTCTTTCATAAGCTGCCAGGGCGTTGGGGTTATCAGGTATTATCATGGCAGTAGTTTTGTTCATAACCCTGTAAGTTGGGTGAATCTAGGGACCTTCGGAGGCCTGATCAATTTCAGCGAGGAAGGTATACAGGTTAAAAAAGACCCCGGAAACGGTAACTGGTATGGATTCGTAAACAGTTTCAGCACGATGATCAGGCTGAACTTCGGGACCTCTCTGTGGAATACACCAACAGCAACCGATCTTAATATTTCTCCTGCATTTAATATGGCACATGGATTGGTTCTGGTGAATGACAATGGGAACTGGGTTGCACTGGTGAGCTGCTCCGTGGGAAATAAGCTGGTAAGGTTAAATTTCGGGGCTTCACTCGCAAATGCCCCGGTGCTGACAGATTTCGGTAACATTGCCGGGTTCACCAGCCCGGGCCCGATTTGCCTTGTGCATGTTAACAATTTATGGTATGCGTTTATAATTGGAGGCCCCACTTCACTGTCGAGGGTTGATTTCGGTTCGTCCCTCCTGAACACTCCCACAGGTTTGAGCCTTGGTAACCCTGGAGGGTTCAACAGTGCGCTCGGCCTTACCTTATTAAACGATTGCAATGTGACATCAGGATACTGGGTAAATTATCTTAATCCGGGGCAACTTGGCAAACTTTCATTTCCAGGCGGAATTACGGGACCTGTTGCAGGGACTCTGCTCGGGAATATCGGTAATCTAGCACAACCTCATAGTTTTTCAGAGCTCTTCAGACAAAATGACACCTTGTTTGCATATATAACAAACAGGAATAACGAAACGCTTACCAGGCTGGTCTTCCCGCCATGCAACAACGCAAGCATTCCTTCCTCTAATGCATACAATCCACCGCCTTTTTCGTATAATCTTGCAGGGACATATAATATCCGCCTGATTGTCGACGAAGGATTGCCTACCCAGGTCAGCCTGTGTAAACCGATAGTTGTTGTAGCTCCTCCGACGATGAACCTGGGTCCCGACAAGACGATCTGCCAGGGAACAACCACCACCCTGGACGCAGGGGCAGGTTACAGCAGTTACCTCTGGTCCACGGGAGCGACCACCAGGACGATCACGGTGGGCGCGGCAGGTACCTACTGGGCACAGGGAACAAAATACGGTTGCCAGGCCAGTGATACGGTGCATGTGTTTGTGATGCCCCAGCCGGTGCCCACGATAAGCGGACCCTCATCAGCCTGTGCAGGGACCAGCGGGATGGTATATACCACGGAAAGCTCCATGAGCGGGTATAGCTGGAGTATTTCCCCGGGTGGGATCATCACCTCCGGAGGCAGTACCAGCGCAGCCACCGTTACCTGGAACTCGGCCGGTGCACAGACAATCAGTGTGAATTACACCAACGGCAGTGGTTGTACCGCTTCCTTTCCTACCGTAAAGAATGTGACCGTCAATGCAAGACCTGTGCCGACCATTACCGGTTCTTCCCCGGTATGCGAGGGAGAAACGGGTGTAACCTATACTACCGAGTCGTTGATGAGCAGTTACAGCTGGACCATTTCTCCCGGAGGTAACATCACCAACGGCTTGTTCACGAACATGATAACGGTGACCTGGAATACGGCGGGATCCCAGGCAATCAGCGTGACTTATACCGATGGCAACGGGTGTTCAGCAAGCCAGCCCAGTGTAAAGAATGTGACGGTAAACCCAAGGCCTGTACCGACCATTACCGGATCTTCTTCGGTATGTGAAGGGACCATGGGAATAACCTATACCACCGAACCCTTGATGAGCGGTTACAGCTGGACCATCTCTCCCGGCGGTAACATCACCAACGGTTTATTCTCGAACATGATAACGGTGACCTGGAATACTACAGGTTCCCAAACCGTCATGGTGAATTACACCAATTCCTTTGGATGTAGCGCGCAACAGGCAACAGTAAAAAACGTGACGGTGAACCCGCTTCCGGTGGTCAGCCTGGGACCCGATGTATCGATTTGCATCGGACAAACGGCGACCTTCGATGCCGGGGCCTGCCCGGGCTGCACTTACCAGTGGGATGATATTACAACAGGTCAGATAAACCTGGGAAACCTCCAGAGCTTTACCACCGGCATTGCAGGGCAATACATGGTGACTAAAACAGACGCCCTGGGTTGTGCAGGCAGGGATACGATCATCCTGACCGTAAACAACCAGTCACCGGTGAGTGTAACGGTGGCACCTTTGTTAAACCCGGTATGCCAGGGACATTCTGCCCACTTTACGGCTACTCCCGTGAACGGGGGGAGTTCCCCCTTTTACCAATGGAAGTTGAACGGGTTAAATGCAGGGACCGACTCATCCGGCTTCACCTTCATCCCGGCCAACAATGACCAGGTGAGCTGTGTCCTCACTTCATCCGAATTATTCTGCGTGACAAATAACCCTGCAACGAGTAATACCGTTGTAATGCAGGTGGATCAGAATAACCCGGTGAGCCTGACGATCTCTGCTTCGGCCAACCCGGTCTGTGCAGGGAACAGTGTGCTGTATACGGCAGCCCCGGTTAATGAGGGAGCAAGCCCGGTTTACCAGTGGAAGGTGAACGGCGTGAATACAGGGACTAACTCATCCACCTTCACTTACACCCCATTGAATAATGACCTGGTTTCCTGTATCGTCACCTCTTCCCTGACCACCTGCGTATTGAATAACCCGGCAACGAGCAATGTCATCAGTATGACGGTAAACCCGAACTATGCTGTGAATGTTACCATTTCAGCCCCGGCCTATACCGTTTGCCAGGGGACCCTGGTTCAGTTTACCGCCTTCCCGGTTGACGGAGGTCTGATCCCATCATATCAATGGAAGGTAAACGGGATCAATGCAGGCACGAATTCATCGATCTTCACCTATACTCCGGCGAGCGCAGATGTGGTGAGTTGTGTGCTGACTTCTTCCTACACTGCCTGTACCACCAACAACCCGGCCACGAGCAACCCGGTGACCATGACGGTGATCACCAACCTGCCTGCCGGAGTATCCATTACGGCCACACCCAATCCTTTCTGCACCGGTAGCAGCGTGAATTTTAATGCCACGCCGCTCAACGGGGGAACAGCCCCCGCCTACCAGTGGAAAGTCAACGGGATGGATGTTGGAAGCGGCACTTCGTCCTATTCATATGCTCCACTGACAGGCGACAGTGTGCGTTGTGTAATGACTTCAAACCTGGGCTGTGTGTTTAATAATCCGACGTCTTCCGGCAAGATTAACATGAGCAGCCTGGCTGTTCCTTCCGTTTCGTTCACCCTTTGCTTCGACAGCATCACCACCGTGAATGCAGCACCCTATATTCTTAAAGGGGGAGTTCCGCTTGGCGGC